>JBEIOW010000017.1:0-12061 GCA_040377385.1 Bacteriovoracaceae bacterium
AAACGATTGAAGCGTCATCACGACGCTCGAGACCGCCGGATACGTCAGGATCGTTTCCACCAGGTTGCCGTCCAGGCTCGCGGGCGAGTCCTTCAGCGCCATCACCTGTTGGAGACCAAACCGAGCCGTGAGCGCGACGAGGAGCCCCAGTGGGACGAGGATGACCACCGTGATGCCGAACGAAAGGAGCGCCGCCGAGAGCGCGCTCGAAACTTTCCAAGATCGCAGCTTCCTTTGCCACGGATAGAAAAGGATCGCGAAGATCCCGCCCATCAGCACCGGAACAAGAATTGGCCAGAGGATGTACAACAGGAGACCGAAGACGACGTAAGCGAAGAGCTTCCTATTGGAAAACATCAGTGCGAGTCAGCGTTCTGGCCGACACTTTTGGCCTCACTGCGAACTTCGTTGCGGCGAGGACGTTCTTCCATCGTTCCGAAAACATGATCCCAAAACGGAGAACTCACGCCCCAGCGCGCGTCGTGCATCGAATAGTGGTGCAGCATATGACTCTGCTTCACTTTCTTGCCGAACGCCGTCCGCGGGCGGAAATGGTGGATCGCGTAATGAGTGTAGTCGTAGATGAGGTAACCGATAATGAAGAACGCAAAGAACGGTTGCGTCCAGACCGGGCCCATCACGAGATAGAATAGCGCGTAAAAGATCGCGCCGAGCGCGAGGCCCGCCACGGGTGGCATCACGAGCCGCGTAGGATCTTGGGGATCCGCGTGGTGGTTACCGTGGATGATGAAGAAGAAGCGCTTCCCGAAAGGGTGTTCCGTCTCGATATGAAAAAGAAACCGATGGAGCAGGTATTCGGTGAGCGACCAGACAAAAAGTCCGGCCACGGCGATTCCGCCAAGGACTAGAGCGCTCATCTCGTAGAGCGCGATCGAGCGATAGAGCAAGTAAGAGACGATCGGGGCCCAAACGACGAACGGAGTGACAGGATGAACGTGAGAGAGCCGCTCGAGAAAAGGATTCTCAAAAAGACGGATGCTCACATGGGGACGGGCGGCCATGCGCGAAACCTTACCTCGACCAACCGAGTCAAGCAATGGCCAGAAGCGGGACTTTTGGAGGCTAATTCTTACCAATTAAGTCGGGATTAATGTCCCGATTCAAGGCCACCGCCAGAGCCAACCACTGCAGCTCCAGAAGCGCTGGAACCCAGGCCAGTGGGCTCCCGCCGCTCACGGAGATCCGGTAGGCCGCCTGAATCTCTTCCTGGCGAGGGTCCTTCTGGGTCGAAACGTGCCAAATCGGCGAATTCGGCAGCTCGCTGAAGTGCGGGCCGTGGAAGTACTCTTCGCTGCTAAACGCACGGACCGGCAGCTTGGCCATCTCCATGAGCTTGAGCGCGCCCTCACGGGCCAACCACTCCCCTTCGTGTTCGCCCAAAATCACGGACGGGCCCTGGCCTGCACGACGACGCAGCAATTCCAGGTCCGGGGATGGCAAGAACTTCAGCGCATCCCACTCCTCCACACACTTGGGGCCAAGAATCTGGGAGGTCACGGCGCAGACGGCGCCCGTCACAGAGATCGTATGCGGCTCGACGGTTTCGAGCTCTACCGTCTCGAGGACGAGACGAGCGACTTCGGGAGGAGTCGCGCCCTTTCCACAAACGGCGATCGGAAATGCCCCGTTGCGCTCGCAGATCTCGAGCGCTTGGCGCGTAGCCGCTGACGTTCCTCGGTGAGTGAACGCGTAAACCCAGTCGCCTTTTTGCGGCATCACTTCGCTGCCGATGTCCGTGCTCGTGCAAGCGCGAACCGGAGTGCGCAACCGCACCCGATCGCGCTGGATCGCGTAAGCCGCCAGGCGCGCGGCGTAGTGGGAGCTCCCCACGCCGAACATCAGGAGGCGCTTGGGCGGTTCGTGCGGAAACTCGCGGTTCGAAATCGACGTGCAACGCTCGGCGATCTCCGACCAGCTCTCGCGCTGCGCGCGGAGGTTGCGTTCAACTTGGGTTTCCAACGGATTTTCTGGGTTATTTTCGAAGTCGCTCATGAAGGCCTCATCCTAGCCCAGGTGCCGGGCTAGCCGCTCGAATAAAATGACCTGACTCAGGCAGGCTTTTTTGAAATCCGAGAGCAACAGGCTCTCGTTCTCGCCGTGGGCATTGGTGTAGGGGTCCTCGACCCCAACCAAGAGCGCCGGCGCGCCCCCCAAAGCCTCGGCAAAAGGCTGAACAAACGGGATTGAGCCGCCGCAACCGATGTAAAGCGGCTCCACTCCGTAACCCTCTTTCAGCGCTTCGAACGCCGCTTGGAACGCAGGACCTTCGGGCGTCGTCGCCCACGGGCCGTTCGCACCTTCGGTCTTGAGCGTGACCTGCACACCCCAGGGCGCCGCTTTTTCGAGATGTGTGCGGAGTTCGTTCAAGGTTTCTTCCGGATCCATGTCCGCCACCAGACGGATCGTGACCTTCGCCCACGCGACATCGTTGATGATGTTGCCGGCTTGCGCGCGCGAGGACGCCTGGATCGCATTCACCGTCAGGCTCGGAAAACGCCAGATCTGCGCGTTGGGGTTCGGGCCCTGCCGCAGGATTTCGACGCCTTTGACCATTCCGACTTGTTCGCGAAACGCTTTCTCGTCCCAAGGGAATGCCGCCAGCCGCTTCTCTTCGGCCGCGTCCACGGGGCGAACTTTCGCGCGCGATTTTGGAAGCGCAAGCTGTCCCTGATCATCCGTGAGGGTGGCGAGCATTTTAGCGAGCGCCATCGCGGGATCGGGCACGGGTCCACCCCACATGCCGGAGTGCACGGTTTTGGTGAGAGAGCGCACTTCGACCTCAACGCCCACGAGTCCACGCAGCGCCACCGTCAGCGCGGGACGCCCGCAATCAAAGTTGGTCGTATCAGTGAGCACCATCACGTCGGCTTCGAGTCGCTTCCGATGTTCTTTCAGGAAACGCGCAAGGTGCGTGCTCCCGATCTCTTCTTCGCCTTCGATCACGAGGCGCACGTTCACCGGCAGCTTGCCTTCGCTCTTCAACCACGCGTCGATCGCCGCGACGTGCACGAGCACGCCCGCTTTATCGTCCGCCGCGCCGCGACCATAGAGCCGGACGCCGCCGGGACCTTCTTTCTCGACCGGATCAAACGGCGCGCTCTCCCAAAATTCATCGCGCCCCGGAGGCTGCACATCGTGGTGCGCGTAGAGGAGAAGCGTCGGCGCCCCAGGCGCATGCAACCAATCCGCGTAGACATACGGATGCGCGCCATCGAGCGTGAGGATTTCGACATTCTCTAAACCGGTTCGCTCGAGCAGCTGCGCAACGGCCAGCGCAGAATCCCGAACTGCCTCGGGTGGAAAGCCCTCAAAGCTCACACTCGGGATACGGACGAGTCGCTTAAGATCTTCGACGTGGCGCGGAAACTGGATTTCAAAACGACTGAGCGCATTTTGCAGGGCTTTTTGAGGAGTTTGTTCCATAGAATGAAGGCGATCTTAGCCGCAGCCGACCGCCTGGGCTACTGCCATTGTGAAAGCCCCGCCTTCCGGTTAGATTCGCCGCCATGGCCGCGCCCGCAAAGACCCGCATCAAACTCAACACCTCCTTTTGGAAACACGGCTTTTGCGTCCCGTTCTCGGAGGACGTGATTCCATCGAGTCTTTTCCTCAAGAATCGCCACTACGTGGTCTTTGATATCGAAACTCAGCGCCTGGTGCAGGAAGTCGGCGGGTGGGAACACATCGATAAACTCGGCGTGTCAGTGGCCTGTGCCTACGACTCCAAAACGGATCAGTTTCTGACCTTCCGCGAGAACGAACTCAAGAAGCTCTTTGATCTCTTCGAGCAGCGCCTCGTCGTCGGCTACAACATTCGCGGCTTCGATTTGCCGGCACTCGTTCCCTACGGCCTGAAGCCTCAACACCTGGATGTCTTCGACATCATGTACGATCTCGAGGCCGTGACGCGGCAGCGCTATCTGAAACTCGAATACGTCGCCAAAGGCACCCTCGGCACCGGCAAATCCGCCGACGGCTTGCTCGCTGTGGAATGGTGGAAATCCGGGCAAATCGACAAGATCATCGAGTACTGCTTGCAGGACGTCAAAGTGACGCGCGACGTGTTCCAATATGGGCGGCAAAATGGCTTCGTGCGCATCTCACGCTCCGAAGACAAGTCCACCGAAGTGCCGGTGCAGTGGAACTAGTTTGGACAGGAGTCCAAACTTCCCGACTCCCCAGTGGGGAGTCGCGGAGCAGGATGCGTAGCGAAGGGGAGCGGAAGCGCCCTCAACCCCCGCCATTGATTTTTAAAGTGACAGAATTCAAGAACGCCATCAGACTGATGGAATCCAGGGAACGGATTTCCTAGCCCACGGATGGGCGCCTTTTAAAAAAGTGCGCCCGTGTGCGCCGAGCTTCCCCAAAAAAAACCTCAACCTTCGCCGTGTGGCGCCATGAAGAAGCCGGTCGCTTTGGAGACCTGCGATTCCCAGCCCGTGACTGAGCGGCAACCGATCTGATCCAGCACCGCGCCATCCTGACGAATCAAGCGGACGCGAATCGGGTGCAGACAAGCCTCAGATAAAGTCGACTGGGGACGGCGATCCGGCGCCATCATCGCGGCAAGGTTCGCGAGCTGCGCGCGCGCCGCTTGAACAGTCACCCCCGGCGCTTGTGGCCGGGCTCCCGCTTGTGCAGGGCTTCGCGGCGCGGACTCGGGGGCGACAGGGGGTTGCGCCTTTACCTTGGCGAACTCCCCTTCGCGCGCGTCGATGTGAATGACCCATGCCGAGGGACCGGCCCACTTCGCGTGCGGCCCAACAAATTCAAAGTAACCCTCGACGAACGGAGTGGCGGCCGCCTGATCCTTGATCTGGCTGAGCGCATCGAGAGCGGGCTGTTCATGCAGGCTCGAACACGCCGTCACTCCGAGTAAAATGAGGAGCGCCGGAATCTGTTTCTTCGGTGATGATTTCATTTTCGGAAAATTCATCAGATGGCCTCTTTCGTGGAGGGCGTGCTCGCCGGAAGACGATCCGAGCAGACCTGAAACTGCGCGTCGTTCAACCCCGGCACCTTGCAGCCAGGAGGCGCGACCTGCTGAGCAACCCAGGTCGAGACCGACCAGGCGAGATCACTGTAAGACGCGGACTCACATTGCGAGACGGCGTCCCAACCCATGCACTTGGAGAACTTGCCCCAAACTCCCGCGAGCTCCGGATCACAAGGATTCCAAACCTGTGAGATCGCGCGCGCCAACTCGAAGCGCGCGCGCTCGGTGTGGCTTTGCGCGAGCTTCAGGAAACCAGGGCCCATGCGGAGAAGCGGCGAACCGCGCTCATCGCGCGTGAAGATCACGATCCCGCGATAAGCGAGATCTGGCTCTTCGGCCGAAGGCGGGCGATCCAGACGAACTTCCCGGAGAAGTTTTTCTAGTTTTGCGGTCTTCTCGACGCCAACCGTCGCGCTCCGCGCACGCAGGAACTCCGCGAGCTGAGCTTTGACTTCTTGGTAGACCGAAAGCGCCTCGGACCATTCGCGCGCGGTCGGCGGCGTGGATTGCGGCCCTTGAGCCACCCAGTATTCTGCGGAGACGCACGAACCCTCGCGCTCGAGTACGCCACCGAGACGAGCGCCCTCGGTCATCGAGCGGCGTTCTTCTTTTTTCTTTTTCGGTTCAGACGGGGTTTTTTCCGCCTTCGCCAATTCTTCAGGAGCAGGCGCGATGACTTCCGCAGCCTCGGGCTCCGGCGACTTCACTTCGGGAACAGTTTCGACTGCGGCGGTCACCATCGCGTTTTGCGCGAGCTGCCATCGCCAACCTCCATAGCCGGCAAGCGCCATGATTCCCACTGCCGCCACACCGATCCAGATACCGCGCGTCCTGCGCATAAGATCCCCTCCACGAGGTTTCACAATTATTCTATGAGGTTTACGCAGAGCTGAAAATGTTGGTTCTTTGACGCTTTTCCGTTCATCCTAGGGGCCATGAATCCACTGAAGCTCACGCTTGCGCTGTCCGTTGTCCTGTTCGGTTGTCAAACGGCCCGAAAAGCCGGACCCGAGGCCTATCTTCCGCAGCCATCCGACAACATCGAGACCATCACGCTCTTTGGGATCAATGACCTTCACGGCGCCCTCACCCCGCAGTCCTTCAAAAGTCGGGAAATGGAGGGAACTTCCTCAACGAGCTACGAGCGCGGTGGGGCGGCGATCCTGGCCACCCACGTTCGCCATCTCCAGGGTCTGTACGGAAACCGTCTGCTTTTGCTCGATGCGGGCGACTGCTTCCAAGGATCCCTCGAGAGCAACTTGCAGGAAGGCGCGCCGATGGTCGCGTTCTACAATTCGCTCGGCTGGACGGCCGCTGCGGTCGGCAATCATGAGTTCGACTTTGGCCCGATCGGTGCGGAAGGCTCCACGGGTGATGTCCTCGGCGCGCTCAAGGCGCGCATGAAAGAATCACGCTACTCCTGGGTCGCGTCCAATATCGTGGACCGCTCGACGGGGAAGCTGCCGGACTTTCCCAACACTTCGACGGGAACGATTGTGCAAGCCGGCCGCGCGAAGGTGGGCATCATCGGACTTTCGACGCTGCAAACTCCCACGGTCACGCGGCCGGACTTCGTGAAGGGCTTGGAGTTCACTCCACTCAAAGACGCGGTTCTGCGTGAGAGCGCGCGACTCCGCAAGGAAGGAGCGCAGGTCATCGTCGCCACCGCGCACGTCGGCCTCTTCTGTGACCTCGGTGGCGCCAAGCCCGGTCACCAGATCCGCACGGCGAAGGATCCTCTCGGCAAATGCGAACCCGACGCCGAGATGGTCAAGCTCCTCAAGGCGATTCCGGCCGGCACGCTCGATGCCGTCGTCTCGGGACATTCGCACTCCGTGGTTCACCACTGGGTCAACGGTACGCCCGTCATTCAAGCCGGCACGCGCGGCGCTTACTACAATCTGATTCATCTCACTTACGACCTGAAGGCCAAGCGCGTGATCGCGGAAGAAACACGGATCGAAGGCCCCGTTCCGGTTTGCCCGAAAGTTTTCGCCAACCAGGGCGACTGCAACGGCGACGCGCCTCCGCCCAAAGAAGGGCGCGGCGGTCTCGTGACCGCGGTCGTGCACGGACAAGCGATCACGCCCGATCCGACGACCGAGCGATTGGTCGAACCTATTTTGGCGCGCGTGGAAGAAGCCAAGAAGCGGGTGATCGGCACTGTCGAGCGCACGATCGAAGTCGAGCGCCAGAAAGAGTCATCCATGGGCAATCTCGTCGCCGACGCGATTCGTACGCAAGCGGGGGCCGACGTCGCGCTGATGAATAATGGCGGGATCCGCGCGCCGTTTGAGTATGGCCCCCTCACTTACGGTGATCTCTTCAAGACGCTGCCCTTTGATAACTTCGTGGCGGTGGTTCAGGTCACGGGCCGGGAGCTGAAACAAATCCTGCAAGTCGCCGAGAGTGGCGCCAAAGGGTTCTTCCCCGTGAGCGGCGTGAAGCTCACGATCCTGCACCCAGATGTTCCGACCAAGGGCCGCGACCTGAACGGCGACGGGCGCACGGATCTCTGGGAGATCGATCGACTCGTCTCGGTTCGCCTGTCGAACGGCGCAGCCATCGACGACCGTAAGCTGTACCGCCTGGCGACGATCGACTTCCTCATTCAAGGCGGCGACGACATGGGCTGGGTTTTCTCGCGCATTCCGAAGGAGCGCATCGAGATGCAGGCCGGCGGAATGCTTCGCGACGCGGCCGAGCGCTACATCAGCCGCCTGGGCGTCTTGAACACCGCGGCCCAGCCCTTGGTGGACGAGAAGAACCCGCGCATTCAGTTCACGCGGGTCGCGTCGACGAAGAGTGGCTCTCCGAAGCGCCGCTCCAAAACGCGTCGCTGAGCGTAGACTACGGAAGTCCGCGACGGATCCACTCCAGGAGCGTGCTCGTCTCTCCGACGCTTAAACGCGAGAGATTCGACCAAGTCGGCGGCATTGGCTCTTCGGGATCTTGAACGATTGATATCAGGTAGCTTCGCTCGGGCGTAACGAAGTCGATCAGCTTTTGCTGGTCGCCATAGACCTGATCGCGCGCTTCAAAGAATGCCTGACGCGTCGACAGATCCAGGAAGGACGCCTGCCCCTGCGGACTGTGGCAGACGAGGCATTTCGGAAATACGATCTGTCGCGAAATCGACGCCCAGGTCGGCTCCAATACAGGAGGAAGAGGAGGAGAAGGCGGCGACGCCTCCCCTTCCGTCCGCTCCGGCGCCCCCAGCTCGGCCCATCTCTGAATCAAACTCTTCTGATCGCTTGAAAGCGGACCGCCGAATTTCGGCATCCGATCCGATTGGATCGAAGCGAGGATGGCGGAGAGCTCAAGCCTCACGCTCGTGTAGTCACCGTACTGCTGATGACAGGCGAGGCACTTGGGGGCGAAAACAGCGGCTTGAACCTCGGCAAAGCCCGGCTGATCCCGGCTTTGGGCGTCGAGAAGGGCATCGTTCGCCGAGAGTGCCCCGTCTTTGATTTCCGTGAAGTTGAAGCACGCGGTAAGCGATACCGAGGCGAAGAATAGGATTCCGAAAGGACCGAGCGGGGATTTCATTGGTATCCTTTAGCGACGTGGATCTTCGCCGGAGATGCGCTTCCAGTTCGCGTCCGCACGAAGCTCATGGTCCGCGATGTCGCGGTCGAAACTTTGCTTGGCTCGACGGGAGACAAAAAAGTGAGCCCGATTCCCGCTGATCGTGAAGAGATCAGGCTGGATATCGACTTTACTCCCTTGGGCCATCGCGTAGGCGCACCAGCCGCCATAGGTCGGCTCGTACTTCGCGGGATCCTGGAGAAACCGCTCGCGATGTTCGTCGGACGCAAAGAGATAAGTCACCCCTTCATAGTCGAGCTTGAACTCTGCTTTGCCCGCCTGAGGAGCGCCGCCGCCCTCCGGGAAGACCGCCACGGGATCAAAACCTTTGAGGCCGACCTTCTCGCGGGTCAGATTGTGTTCGGCAGGATTTCTCGTCGCGTCGCTGTGCGCAAACGCGGGCAGACTGACCATCGAAGCCAAGAGGAGCACCATCCAGGAAGACTGACGTACAGATACTTTGTTTTTCATTCGGTTTACCTTTCCCAGTGGAATTCGGGGAAGGCGACCAAAGGTTACGATCGCTGAGAAATAAAATAGGCCTGTAACTTTCGTGACCCGAATTCCGAAGTTCTCGCTGATGAACTTCTTCTCTCGAATTCTGTCGCTGCTCTTCTCCGTCATCGTGCTCTTCCCCGCGACTGCGCAAGCGCTGGTCACGGGGCCAAACGCTTTGGAGTCTGGAAAGTTCAACGTGCGCTTGGGTTACGCGGCTGAGACCGGCGTGGCCAAGCCCGGAGCCGGAATGGCCTACGATCACTCGGCACAGGTCGATCGCTTGAGCTTGAATGTGGATTACGGACTCTCTCCGAGCGACTCCATCCTGTCCCCCACTCTCCATCTCGAGGCGAGCGCGTTTCGCGCCGCCGCCGAGACAGCCCCGGCGGGCCCACTCTATCCCGCTGACTCCGGCGGATGGATTCGCCTGGGCTTTTCGGCGAATTTTTTCCATGAAAGCGACTGGATCCTCGGATGGCATGCCTCGCTGACCCAACCCGTGGACGTGGCGGGAGAGCGTTTCGTCAAACCGAGAATCGATTCTTTACGCGCGGGACTGCGGGGAGCTTGGGGCTGGACGTCTGTGCTTTCGCTCGAAGGGGGCGCGGCTGTCGGCAGCGGACTGCTCTGGGGAGCCGACGGGCAAAATCCGGCCCTACTTTCGAATCTCTTTCTTTCGGGTCGATTCGAAAATGGGACGGCACCGTGGGGCTTTCGGGTCGGGCCATTTTTTGAAGCTGACCTCTCCTCCCGCCCGGATCGCGCCACCGGCACGACGATCCAAGCCACGCGGCTCGGGATCTCCCTGCTGCCTTGGATCGCGCTATCGGAAAAGTGGGTCCTCGATCTGGGCTACGTGCAAAAGATCATCGGCGTCGACTCTCACGCCTCGAAGGATTTCCTGGTGGGCCTAAGTTTTACGCCATAAATCGCCGGGAGACGGTACTCGCACCCAAGCCATACCCGCGGCTTCGGCCGATTGAACGCCCAAGTCGGCGTCCTCAAAAACTAGGCAATCCTTGGGCGGAACGCCAAGCGCGTGCGCGGCGGCGAGAAAAGGATCCGGCGCGGGCTTCCCGCGTGCGCAGTCCTCGGCGCCGATGATGACTTCAAAATAATGCCGCAAGCCGAGGAAGTTGAGCGTCTTAAGAACAGAATCGCGCGGACTCCCGGAGACCACCGCCATCGGCAACCTGCCGTGGCCAGAGAGAATCGCCTCGTGCACGTCCGGCACGACCGTGATCTGCGGCAGGAGTTCGAAGTAAGCGGCCTCCTTGAGATGCGAGATGCGCTCCGGGGAGAGCGAAAGGCCGTGGCGTTCGTTCAGGATCTCGATGATCCCCGGCGTGGGCGTGCCGGCGAGCGCGTAAAAGAGACGTTCATCGAATTCCGCCCCCGTCCCCTCGAGCGCGCTCAACCACGCACTGTGGTGGAGCGGCATGGAGTCGGCGATCGTGCCGTCGCAATCGAAGAGATAGGCCGAGAAGTTTCCTGGAGGGTATTGAAGTGCCACGCCGTCATCTTACTCTGAGCGCCGCTCGCTCGCACCTGCGGCGCCGAAGGTGCGGTTTGCGACCGGGGCTACGTGAGGTTCGGCCCGAGGGGGAGTCGACCGATGGTCGACTCAGGCCCAAACGAATCACGCGCTCGCCTCCAAAGACCGCCCTAAAAACTCAACTACTCGCCCCGTTTCCCGCCCCGGCAAAAACACGTTACCCTAAAGGAGATGAGCGCCAACCGCAGCGGTTCAGAAATCCTGGGAAGAATTGAGAACGACTTCAAACGCGAATTCGAGAGCAACCGACGGGTGCTTTCATTCGACGAATACTTACAGCTGACGGCGGAAAATCCCGATCGGCAGCTCCGAGGGTCGGCCAAGTATCTCGTCGATCTGATGGACCACTTCGGCAAGGAAACGATCGCGCCGCAGAACGGTCTCCCCGCCCAAGCGCGCTTCAAGGTTTTCGACGAGGCTGACAACGGCGCCCGCCGCATCATCGGCCAGGAAGCCGTGCAGAACCAGGTCTACTCCGTGCTGCGCGCGTTCGTGCGCCAGGGAGTGAACAACAAGCTCATTCTCCTGCACGGTCCGAACGGCAGCGCCAAGTCCTCCATCGTGCAATCGCTCATGGGCGGCATGGAGCGCTACTCCAAACTCCCCGAGGGCGCGATCTATACGTTCAACTGGATTTTCCCGGTTGAGAAGATCACCAAAGGTCGCATCGGTCTGGGTGAGCAGACCTACCGCGATCGCTTCGAATCCTACGCGAAGCTCGCCGACGACGAAATCCTCGCGCGCATCCCGTGTGATCTGCGCGACCACCCCGTCCTCTTGCTGCCCGCGGAAGTCCGCAAGGAAACCCTCGGAAAACTCATTTCCGAAGAGCGCATCGAGCAGCTCTGGTCGACCATGCCCCAGTACCTCACCCAAGGCGGGCTATCGCACCGAAACAAACTCATCTTCGACGCGCTCCTCGTCGCCTACGCGGGCGATCTGCGCAAAGTGCTCATGCATGTTCAGGTGGAGCGCTTTTACTTCTCACGCCGCTACCGCGACGGCCTCGTCACGATCGAGCCACAGATGCACGTCGATGCGCACTTCCAGCAGCTCACGATGAGCAAGAGCATGGGCTCGCTCCCCGCGAGTCTCCAGGGACTCAATCTCTTCCAGCTGAACGGAGACCTGCCCGACGCCAACCGCGGACTGCTCGAGTTCAGCGATCTGCTCAAGCGTCCCGTGGATTCGTTCAAATACCTGCTCACGGCGTGCGAGACCAACTCGGTGAGCGTCGGCCCTTCGATCGCGTACCTCGATAGTGTGTTCTTTGGTTCGACCAACGAGCTGCAGCTGGATGCATTCAAGGAGTTTCCCGACTTCAACAGCTTCAAAGCGCGCATCGAGCTCATCCGCGTCCCTTACCTCCTCGAGGTCTCGCAGGAGCGCGAGATCTACCGCGC
>JBEIOW010000023.1:0-11615 GCA_040377385.1 Bacteriovoracaceae bacterium
CCGCCGGTCTTGCCGCACTCGCGAGTGCGACCGGTATGTCACCGGAACGTCTTGCCCGGGCGGCTACAAGAAAAACCAGACGGTTCGTCCTGTTCCCCGCGATTGGGGGAATGGATTCACAGCTCTCTTTGCAGGCGGTGCCTACGACTCACTTTCAACACGGCCAACTCGACGCGTACGGAGATAACCGCCAAGACGCGCTCCTAACGGTGAGGTTCCCAGACTCCGATCTCTCCGCGGTCTCCGATCCCCGTTCGGGTCAGCATTTTCTCGGGCCGATCGCCGCGGAATCCGGCCTCATCGACGTCATGAGTTCGATGAGTTCTTGGACAATGAGAAAACTGCACGAGCACGGCGATGGAAACATGATGCTTCACCTTGGAGCCCTGACCAACTACGCGGCATCCTTTCCCTCCCTGATCGCGCAAGACTTAGCTTTGGACTGGTTACGCCCACTCCACTACGTACAAGTCGCCGGTTCACCCGCGGATGTCTACTGCAGCTCTGGCCTGCTTACTTCGGCCGCGGCCCAGCCCGTGAATATTCCGGTACTCGACGCCAATAACAGCCCGACGCTCGACCCCTGGAAGTTGATGACCGGAGCGGATGCGGGAGTGGAGCGTTTCTTCCGTAGGCAAGTGATGGCCAACGCCATCGAGGCTTCCAAGAATCTCGGAAAACAACTCCTCAGCGCGCCCGGAAAGACCGTCTACGACAATTTCTTCTCAAGCTTCCAAGGAGCTCAGTCGATTCGCGGAACCAACTACGGCACTTCAGCTGAATTCAACGCCATCCGGCAAGCCTACTTGAATGATATCGCCGCCGCGCTCGCCCGCGTCCGCGCCAACCGCCGTTTCGACGACTATTATCAGGTCCCGTATACTTTCTCTGATTACGCTGCCGTCGCCAACGCGTTCGCACTCACCGAGTTCCTGATCAAGAAGGATCTCTCCGCCGTCGTCGTCTGCCCACTGACCCCTGGCATCGGCTGGGATCACCATGATCGAAACCCTCTTCACTACCTCGCGCAGGTTGCGGGCTTCACCTGTCTCCGGCGCTTTATCGAAACGATGAAGACCACGGAAGACCCGGAGAAGCCGGGATCTCCGATCTCCGACGAACTCACCTGGGCGTTCACGACCGAATTCAACCGCACTTACAATTGCTGGTTCGAAGACTCACGTTGGATGGAAGAACCGGGAACCGGCCACGGCGCCGCCACTCAGATTCTTCTGGGCGGAAAAAATATCGCCAACGGGCGCTTCATCGGCGGCATTCGCTCCGGCGAACGCAGTGAAACCGGCGTGGCCTTCGACGGCGTCGTCGGCACCTTCTCTGATCTCCCCATCGACCCGAGCACCGGAGCGCCGGACCCCAACGGCATTCGATTTGGCCAGGACTCTCTGCTTCCGACCATCCTCGGCGCGTTTAACATCGCGGTACCGCGAGATCAGCTCACCGGAGCCCAGCCGCTACCAGCGATCCTGAAGTGCTGATCGATTAGAAGTCGTAGCCGGCGGTGACCATGAGTCCACGGTTTCTCATAGAAGCCGTCGAGAGCGCTGAGTTCGTGAGATTGGTAACGCCGTAATGGTAACGAGCACCGAAAGCGAAAGCGCCTCCGTCTTCCATGGGAAATTTGATCCCTAGTCCGAAGTCCACACCTAAGGCGACCGTGGGGCTGAGATCGAAATCGACATAGCAAACCGTGGTTTCGGCTTTGCAGCTCGACCATCCACGCATACCGAGGTTCGGTCCCAATTCGAAGTACGGAGTCACCGGCTCAGTCTCACCTTCTGCCGGACGTCCCACGAAACGCATCCGCAGCAGGAGCAGGTGTTCAAAGTAGGAACGAGTGAAGGTCACCTTTTGGTTTCCGACATCGAAACTAAACCCGCGCTGAGCGAACTGTCCTACCGGCACCAGACTGAGCCACGGGCCCACCGGAAAGTCGTACTCAAAACCCATAACAAGACCAGTCGCACCCGAAGTCGGCGTCGTTGAATCTTGCTGAACACTCCCGAAATTCACGCCCAGGAAAACTCCCGGGCCGGCTTGCGCGGCAGAAGCCAGAAACAGAACGAATGCAGGAACCCATCGGATCAGACGGCTAGACATACTTCTCCATCACTCACTGCACACCTGGTTTAATGCGGCGCTTCTATATTGGTTTCGCGCTGCGTTCAATCCTTTTGAACTGGTCCCCTTGCGTGTCCTCAGCCGACAAAACAAGTATTGGGAATTATTCAGTTAAGTACTTGCTCGAACGCAGGCTCTTACCGACTTTTGCCTGTTCACTCGCGAATTCATCGAGTTGCCTCTGCAGCAAGGACACTGAAAGGGGCCAGTTCCAAAATGAAAGGCCCCGAAGCTCGAAGAGCTTCGGGGCCCGAAACCGCGGCGGAGATGGGCCGCGGAAGGTCTGTTAGCCCGTGAACCACGAGCCCGTCACTGGGACGGGTTAATGGACACGCACCTCCTTCGTGCGTTTTGGCCTAACCTCCGCCTGGGTACTCTCAGATTGCGTACATAACGCCACTGCACCACCTCCTTTCTTGGCCCATGTAGAGCCGATGCTTTGAGGATAACACGCAGAAACACGAGTATGGTAGAGTGATGGAATCATGGAACATCTCGTGGATACGGCGGTAGAAAAACTCAACAACCACCTCGTCTTGCGCCTCATGTTCATCGTAGGCGCCGTGGTCGGTGGCGTCGCGACGATCGCTGGCGGATTCTATGGCGCTTACGCGTTCATCCGCTGGGCCGGAAACCTCGGTTTCTGAGCGAATCGCTTCGATCCAGTCTTCGGTCACTCGTTTGACACTCTCCTTGCCCGCACGATATTCAAACCTCCCCTATCTGGGGAGAAAGCTTGAGTAGTGTGGACTCATGTCGATGAACTTCATTTCCGTTTTGACCCCTGTTGTGGCGCTGGGAGCTTCGCTCCTGGTCCCCTTCTCCGCGCATGCGAGCGGTGAAGACCCCATCGTTCGCCAAAAGCTCGCTGCCGAAAAAGGCTGCTTGCGCCAGTCTACCGGCGTGCGCCGCGCGGATTGCCTTGAGGCCCTCGCGGATTGGTGGTGGTCAGAGTCGGTGAACTACAATCTCGGTAGCTACGACCCGATCGTGGAGATCCACCGGATTCTTGGCGTCGCGACGACCCATGACCGGAACGATCTCGATCTCTATACGAACTTCCTGTGGATGCAGTTCAGCACCGACGTGAACGCGGTTCAGGACGGACTGGCCACGGATGTGACCACGAAGGTGATCGACTCGATTACGGAATATCGTCAGAAGTGGCACGAGCAAAACTTTGTCTTCTTCTGGATCACCGTCGACGAAGCGCTTCGGTTCACGCTGCCCAATGGCGTGGGAAGCAAGGAGATGAAGCTGCGTTACATCGCTTTCGCAACCGAACTCCAAGCACGCGCCAAGGAACTCTATCCCGCTTTCCGGGCGCGCCTTCCCGCCGACGAACAAACCCGCATCGACTTCCAAATGGGTGTGATCGATCGCGTGATCGTCCGGCGCAAAGGCCAAGTCGAAGCGCTCTGATTCGAACGACTTAGTTCCGCTTTGTCGAAGGCGTCCGCTCCGAAGAAAGCTTCGGGCCGGGCGCCTTCCGCGTTTTCTTCGGCTTGACCGCGCGACTGCGAATGACCCTCGCCTTGTTCTTGCGAATCAAAGGCTCAATCAAGGGTTTCTCTTCACCGAGTAGGACTAGAGGAAACACCTCTTCGATGTGACCGACGAAGTGGACGCTCATCCCCTTGAGCGCGTACGCCGGGATCTCCTGAAGATCCTTCTCATTCTGTTTCGGCAAAATGACGTGCGTGACGCCCGCACGTCGCGCCGCGAGGATCTTCTCCTTGATCCCACCGACTGGCAGGACTTTACCGATGAGCGAGAGTTCACCGGTCATGGCCCAGCGCTGGCGCGCCATACGACCGGTCAAGAGAGAGTAAAGAGAGACCGCCATGGTCACTCCGGCCGAAGGACCGTCCTTTGGAATGGCACCCGCGGGGATGTGAAGATGGATATCGTTCTTCTTGAAGTCTTCGCCCTGCAAGTTTTGCTCGCGAGCGATTTTTTTACGAACGTAAGTCCACGCAATCGCCGCGCTCTCGGTCATGGTCTCGCCCATCTTACCGGTGATCTTGAAGTTCCCTTGTCCAGGTAGCTGGGTCGACTCGATGAAGAGAATATCTCCGCCCATGGAGGTCCAGGCGAGTCCGACGACGACCCCGGGCGAAGTGATCCGCTCGGCAAGCTCATTGTAGAACCGCTTTGGCCCGAGCCACTTCTCGAGGTCCTCGGCAAAAATCCAGATCGGTTGAGGCTTCTCTCGCGTGCCTCGATCTACGATTTGCGTCGCCGCTTTACGGAGGATCTGCGCCACTTTTTGTTGAAGCGTGCGAAGCCCAGGCTCGCGCGCATAATCCTGCATCATACGGCGGAGCGCGGCCCGCTCGAACTTAACGAGATTCTTAGGGATCCCGTGACTCTCCAGCTCCTTCGGAATCACGTACCGAATCGCGATGTCTTCCTTCTCTTCGAGCGTATAGCCAGGCAGCTCGATGACCTCCATCCGATCCAATAGCGGCGAGGGAATTGAAGCGAGCGAGTTTGCCGTCGCGATGAAGAGCACCTGCGAGAGATCGAATGGAACATCGAGGTAGTGATCGATGAAGCCGACGTTTTGCTCCGGATCCAGCACCTCCAGCAGCGCGCTCGCAGGATCGCCCTGGAAGCTTGCCCCGAGCTTGTCGATTTCGTCGAGCGCGATCACAGCGTTCTTCGATCCCGAACGGCGCATCGCTTGAATCACTTTTCCTGGCATTGCCCCGACATAGGTCCGGCGGTGGCCCTTGATCTCGGCCTCATCGCGCATGCCACCCAGAGAGAATCGGTAAAATTCCCGGCCCAGTGTTTTCGCGATGGATTTAGCGATCGACGTCTTGCCCACACCGGGAGGGCCGACGAGACAGAGGATCGCGCCGCTTTTTTCGGACGGGCCTTTTCGTGACTGCTTGAGTTTGCGAACCGCGAGGAACTCAATGATGCGCTCCTTCACCTTCTCCAGGCCGAAATGCTCGGAGTCAAGAACCGCACGTCCATGTTCCAGATCCAAGCGATCAACCGTGGTTTTGCTCCAAGGCAGCGAGCAGAGTACTTCCAGGTAGTTGCGCGAAATATTGTGCTCGGGCGAGCTCTCCGAAATGGTTTCGAATTTCTTCAACTCTTCGAGGGCGATCTTCTTCACGTCGGCCGGCATTCCTGCCGCCTCGATGCGCTCGCCGAAGGTTCGCAAGGACTGCTCCTTGCCATCCTCTTCCACGCCCAATTCCTTCTTGATGCTCTTGAGCTGTTCTTTGAGGAAGAACTCGCGCTGAAGCTGCGTCAGCTTCGTATTGACCTCATCGTGAATCTTTTTCTGTACGTCCGCGACGTTCTGCTCGCGTCGGAGATGCGTGAGAAGCTTTTCAAATCGTTCCTTCACCGAGAGCGTCTCGAGGAAATTCTGGGCATCGGCTTTCGGCAGCGACATGGCAAACGCCACGAGATCAGCGACCGTCCCGGGCCCAGGAGCGTTGATCATCGCGAGACGCATTTCTTCCGTGAAGAACGGATTCACCTCGGCCAGCCGCTTCACATAACTCACGACGGTCCGCGAAAGCGCATCCATCTCGGTCGACTTCTCAGTGGAGTCTTCGAGATATTCCGCCTCGGCAACCATATGGGGATGTTCGGAGAGGAATTTCTTGGCGCGGAAACGCTTCACGCTGTGCACGAGCAGATTGACGGAGCCATCGGGCATGCGAAGGCGCTTGAGCACCTTGACTACGACTCCGACTGAATAGAGACCATCAGACTTCAGCTTCTCGCTCAGCTCAGTGTCTTCTTTGGTGAGGAGGAGACCGACCCAGCGCTGCCGACTAATCGTCTCTTCGATCGTCGCGATAAACTTCGCGTCCGTGACAAGGATCGGCGCCATAAGGCTAGGGAAGACAATCGATTGCGTCATGGGAAGAACGAAAAGGTTCGGGGGCAGCACCTGGTCGGGCAGGACCAGGGCGCCGGCAGCCGTAGGGAGCTGGGAGACTTCAGTTTCGTTACGGGGTTCGTCGGAGTGGCTCATCTTCCCGAAAGATGGTCCCGAATCTCGCCTTGGCAAGAAGGTTAAATTTTCAGCGATCCCAAGCGCTTAGCTTGGCTAACCTGTACTGAATCCCGGGACGTTCACTGCGGACGCGCGGAAAGCAGGCTCTGTTCGATCTTCTGAAGGAGCTCATGACCCAATGCGCTAGAGCTTTCGGTGCTCGAGTAGCCCTGGGAGACCCCCTGCTCATTCAACCGTTCGAGCTCCTCGCTCACTCTCACCCGAACATTCACGCCGCCCATCACACGCTCAGCTGAGACTTCATACTTCACGCGCGTCTGGAGTTCTTGGCGCCGGGGCAAGCCATTCACTTTGTACTCCACGTATTTGTCGCGCGAGCGCGTGTAGATCCAATCAGTCTCCAGTTCTCGCTCGGTCAGTTTGCCCAGCTCTAGTACCGAGACTTCTTCCGGATCACGATCGATGACCTTGTACTTGGATACTGCGGCTTCGATCGCTCTCCAGACCTGAGGAAATTCGTACTCAAATGTTTTCGAGGTGGGCATCGCCGCATAAGCCTGCTTCTTCGTGGGCGCAGTTGACGCGCAACCCAGCAAAGCCATCACCAAAAACCCAAATCCAGCGAAACGAATCGAATGAGCGCTCATCGGAAATTAAGGAGCCACACGCGACTGGCGGATGTCCAGGACAATTCGTACGGGATTGGCGAGTTCAAAGACCTCGACGAAACGACCTGGCTGGAGATCCAGCGCGAACGTCCATGAGTCCTCTTCGATACGCGGAAGAAGCTGCAACTGGCGAATGCCCGAGCTCTTCTTGAAGGAAGCCTGAACTTTTTTTGGATCAAACGAGAGTTTTGGATTTCCCCAAACCGTGACGAGAATGCGCTGCTCAGCTTGGCTCATCGCCACTTGAAAATAGGGCGAGCGCGGAATCGCGACCGGATTTCCACCTTTGTTGCCTTGCAAGTCGAGAACGATTCGCTCGAAATCAGCGTTGGGAGAGCGGCGAATATCGGTCACGATGACTTCAGACATCGCGCGATCACCGCCGGTGAAAAGACCTTCCTTCACATAGTGCTGGGTCTTCTTTCCTTCCGCCGCGAAGATCTGATCGGGACGAGGTCCTGCGGCGATGGCGGCTTGCGCTGATGGCGCCAAGACACTGACGATGATCCAACCGGCGAGCTGAAGTGAACGCATCATCCTTTGAGGGTAAAGGCCGCCCTTCGATTGCGCAATCCGAAGGTGAAAAGCGCCATCAAGAGCCAAGGTAGCGCCCATCCGGCCAATGCCGACGCGGAAGGAGGGCCGCCCCGGTCACCGCCTGCGCCTCCCTTCCCAGAACTCACCGAGCCGCAGAAGCCCACACCATCCGACTTTTCTTCGGTGGAGCGACGTACAGGTCCACCGGCCGGCGAGCGATACGGTTCAACCGGCTCCGGCTGGCGGCAGCGCGCGGCGCGTGCGATTTCTTGCAATTCACCCGCGGCACCCGAACCGACTCGAGCCGTCAGCACGAAAAACGGAGTCGAGTCGAGCGAGATTGAGCCACCCGGATAGTCACTGGAACTCAGGAAACCTGGACTGACTTCGATGATGTAGTCCCCGAGCGGAAGCGACGCACTCGAGATCCACGCGGCATCGTGGTTCCGGTAGGTCGAGGACGAAAGCGAATCCACCGGCGCGCTTTGCGTTCCGGGAATCACCGCGCCAGAAGGAGTTCGAACGGCAAGCTGCAGGCGTATCGGCGAATAGAGTGAATACGCCATTGCTTGAACGCGTAGCGGGCCTTGGTGACCGATCACACGGAAGTAGCGACGTGCGCTCCCGCTTCGATCGATCGACAAGGAGACGCCCTGGTCCGTTTTGGCCATACTCACGGCGGTCGCGGATGTTCCTCCGCCGCCCGCGGCGATGACGGATGCTTCTTTCCCGGAAGTGCTCGCCGAACACTCCACTCGCAGGTCACCCGCTTGAGTCACCTGAAAGGGTCGAACTTGCAGCGCGTCCGCAGAAAAGGTGCGAACGAAGGCACGACCTCCGTCGCAGATCCGATGACTCGTGCCTCGATAATATGCAGGTATGCTGTCTGCACCCGGGTAATAGGGTTCCATGAGGAGGAGGTATTCTCCGGCCGGAAGAGAGGAAAAACGAACCTCACCCGAAGCATCGCTCAACGCTGACGCCTCGACTCTGCCTTCACGAGTGGAGATCGCGCTCACCTGCGCCCCATGGATCGCGGCACCCGAAGAGAGTCGTACTCTGGCTCGAAGCTCCCCCGTATCCGCCTCCGCGACGCCGTAGATCGACTTCACGCCCCGCTGATCATCGCAGCTGAGCACAGCCTGCTCAGGCCCTTCGAGAAAGAACAAACTCGATTGCAAGCTACCGGAATGTGCGAGACCGAGCGCATGACCGAGCTCGTGAGTGAGGATATTGCCGAGGTATACGTCCCGCGTAGGAAGCGTCGATCCGCCAAAGCCCGCCGTATCCCGCGGGTTATTCGTAAAGCGGAAGGCGACGTCATTCAGCGCGATATCAGTCTCGAGGATTTCGCCGGTCTGCGTATCGTACCAGATCTGGGTCACGCCAATCACGTTGGACGACAATGCTTCGCCGCTCTGAGAGGCGAAGTAGATGCTGGAGATTCCGTTATAGGCGCTGCTCGGGATGTAAACGGCGGGATCGGTTCCTTGCCAGTAGTCAAATTGCGCGATCCCGTCCGATCCTTCGCGCCAGCGCTGCAGAGAGCGAGTGACGAGCGAGAAAAAATCCGCTGGGTCGATGCCACTTCGATTCCGTTCGTTCCCCACTACGTTGAGACGAGGATTGCCAGAATGCCGGACCGATTTTCCATCTTGCGTGAGCGTATGAGTATAAGACCAAGCTTCGGGCACGCTGATGGGCGTAGCCGCGAGCAAAAAAACCCAAGACAAAGACGTGAAAAGCTTTGACCCCATCCTTGGGTTGCTCCCGACTCAGATCCATCCTGGATGAGCCTCGATGTTGAGTTTCTAGCGACCTATTTCCGGCGAACCAGACGATAGATCCAAAAGAAGATCGAAACGAGGGTCGCCACCACGGCGATGCTGACCCAGCCCGGAATCCCTCCCGAGCCCTTCTTCCCTTCTAAGTTTTGCAAATCAGGTGCCTCAGGAGAAGCGCCATCTGTCTGACCGTCCTCGACGGCCGCGTCCAGAGCGGCAACCGACGGGGATGCTTCCGGATTCACGGATTCAGACGGAGACGGAGGCTCACTCGCCTGCGTGCGAACGATCTCGCGAAGGTCGTTCAAACTCACTCGTGAACGTGTAGTTTCTGCAGGATTGGACCCTAAAAGGTGCTGATAGGGGCGCGCTACCGGATGAGTCAATGCGCTGACGCCCGCGTTCTTCAGATACTCCGTCCCGTCCTCATCCTTCTCGATATTGAACTTTCCGGTCATCAGGCCACGCAAATCATACGAGTCGTCCACGTTGCGTGAGCCGAGCATCAGCACCACATCTTCGCCACTTTCGAATTGTGCGGCGCCAGGGACCTGCATGCCCACGCCGTCCTTCTCACCTCCGAATTCACGCACTAAAATCTGCGGCGTCTGGTCCAAGTCGAGCGAGCCCTTGATCACTTCGGAGAGCTGCAGCTCGTAGTAGGTATAGAGTCGCCTCCGGCCATCCGCACTCTGAGCTTCTCGTACGCTCTTGCGTCCGATTTTTCCGCGCGCGATTTGCTCCGTTTCCCGAACTGTTTCCGGCAACGGTCTCTCGATAAAACTCGTTGCCAGAGCTTGTTGAGAAATCACCGCCACAAAAACCACCGCCGCGCTTGCGGAAAAACTTCTAACAAAGTCGCTTCGTTTCATTTCTTCTTTCCTGGAAAATCGATGACTCGGGTAGGTCGAGGCCCTGATATGGCCGGAGACTCAGAGGATTGACTCACTGAATTTTCGGAAGAAGACGTGCTCTCCACCACGGGCACTACGGGGGATCGCGGCAGCTTCGCCCGCGCCTGTTGCAGCTCCTTCTCTTGGGTCACCCGAAGCGCTTTGAGTTGCTCTTCATGGCTCGCCGCCAGCTCATCCAGCCGTTTCCGAAGCGCGGCCGGATAGGGCGCCTTACGCGCCACATAGGCCTGCATCTGCTCCTCGTATTTTTTCAGCTCCTGGTTGCGCAGCAGAGTGGATGAAGAGTCGAGCTCTTCCGTTTGCTGGGAATGCCGGGCCACCAGATCCTGAATCTCTTTGGGCTCATCCGCTCTCGCAATTCCGGCGAAAACCAGGGCTAGGAGCGCTAAGGCAACTGCCGTAGAATCGGCGAGAAATCCTCTAGATGCGATAAAAAACGTCATACAATCAATAGGATAGCACCCTATCCAGAAACTTGCCAATATCATACTAAATCAATACACTAATAGATGGGGTCTGAGCCGGCTAGGGAATCAGGGGGACTTTCAACATGACGAAATGGGCATCTTTCTGCCGCATGGCTGTCGTCGTTCTTGCGCTGTCGGCGCCGCTGTCCAGTAGCGCCTTTGCGAGCGACGGAGGGTGCGACCCCAAGGAAAGCGTCTGCCCACCCGAGCCTGAATTCACCTGCCATCCCCCACAGAACTTGCCCAACGTGAGCCCCGAAAGCGCCTGCCAATGCAGTTCCCGCATCGGGTTCGGCCTCGCCCGCTTCAATGCCGCCACTTCCAAGCAAGGAATCCGCGCTTGGCTGAACGCGGTCCGCGCAAACCCGCGCGGCGCCGGATTTCCGCACCTCGCGAACGACCCTGCCGCGCTCGCCCGAGTAATCGACGAACTGCTCGCTGAGCTCAACGCGCCACAAACTCAGGAAGGGAGCTTCTCGTTCATCACCTTCCAAAAACAGCTAAACGGCTGCGTGTGGTGGGTGCGGATCGCCAAAAAAGCGCTCGAAGACATGAACGCAAGCCAGACTGGAGCGGGCGTAAGTCCACTGCCTGATCGCTGGGCCGGAATCGATATCCGTCCCTCGGCTTCGACGAGCGACCCGAGTGTGCTCAAGCTACCCAATAACTCCATTCTCGCTTCGGAGATGATCCGCAAGGCCAAGCGTCCGGATGGTTCTCTCTACCCAAAAACCGCAACGCGGGAACAGCTCGCGCGCATGTTCGTCGCCGATCAGTTCCGCATGATGGTCTATCTTACTCTCTACGGCAGCGAGCGCCTGTTGAAGGACTACCCGAAATACGAACTCAACCTGCCGAAAAATCCCGATGGTTCACTCCGGCACGTCCGCGGTGCGTATCATGGCGTCTGGACCAATCTCCTCGCGCTACGGGGTAAAAGTGGAGCCTTCATCGAACAGCCGCTCAATCCCAACTGGAAAGGCTGCGAAGCAGGCTCGGGCCGTGGCATTGCGAACATCTGGAACAGCTGGGCGAAATCTGATCGAGACGTCGCCACGCCCGGAAGCTGGGCCAATCCAATTTGCACGACGCCGGTTTCAAACACGAATTCAAAAACG
>JBEIOW010000390.1:0-2950 GCA_040377385.1 Bacteriovoracaceae bacterium
ACGTTCCCGCAGTCTGCCTTGAGGAATTTTCCGCTCTGGGTCATCTCGGATTTTTGACCGTTCTTGTGACTGAGCTTCATCACGCCGGTGTAGTTGGATGAGTTCTGGATCGTCCAGTCACCTGTGCCCGAAGCGCCATCCTTGCATTCAAAGCTCATCTTGATCTGAGTGGCGGTCTGGCTCAGCACCTTGCCGTCACAGCGTCCTTCCGGATCGCTGACGAGGCTGGTGGCTTGGTCGAGAAGTTCTTTCGTGTAGCAGATTTGGAATCCGCGCGCGCCCGCTTCGACGCCGGCCTTCTTCATCACTTCAAGCATCTGCTTGCGCTGCTCCGGCGGCATGCTTTCCAGGGCTTTCTTGAGTTCGGCCTGAGGGTCGATCTCCTTGCCGCCGGCTTTCATTTTCATGCTGACTTCCCAGAGGCCGGGCTTAAGCCCTATGGAAGCCGTGTGTGCAGTGATGGGAAGCAATGCGAGGAAAAGGACCAAGGGAGAGGCGAGCTTTTTCATGAACGCAGTTTAGCCAGCCTCTCCCGAAGCGAAAAGGGAAATTACTTCTCCGATTGGGTGGGCTCATCCACGCACACCGTGGGGCGAGGCCGCGTGACCCGAACAAAACCTGCTTTTACAGTCACGCTTGCGCGTGGGAGTTCGCCGCGGGGGTAGTGAATGCTGGCGTCGATGGGGGCGACATGCGTCGAAGTGATCACCGTCCCAGCGTAGATCGGATTATTGTCCGTGTAGGAGGCGAAGCGTCCCCCGACCGCTGAATCGACGAAGCGGTTCATGTGCTCGTAAGGTGGTTGAGAGACGAGGAGTGAGATGCCGGCGAGCTGAGCCGCGGTTTGGTAGGCGCCCCAGAGGCTGTTGAAGTCTTGGTCCCCTTGGCTGAAGCTCTGGTTGGCGGTTTCCCCAGCTTCTTTGAAATCGACCGTAGGGTTCTCTTTCGGGACGCACTTTTCTGGAACGCTGCAGCGAATGACCGCACGGGCGCGTCCGTCAAAGGTGTCGATGATTTCTTCGTAGCGCGAGCCGTGGTGGTCGGGCTCGCAGCCGATCGGTGCCGCGTAGATCGTTCGATAGCCACCCGATCCAGGAACGACGGTGCCACCCTGTTCGAGACAAGCTTTGATGGCGAGCGTGGCCGCCGCGTAAATCATGTAGGAGCGCAACTGCAGATTTCCGGAACGAGCGATGCTGTTAGCGCCCCAGAAGCGATCGCAGGTGGTCTGGTAATGCGCGCGATCAAACCAAGTAGTGCCTCCGATGGAATACTCTTTCGTGATGTCGAACTCGGCTGCCTGCGTGAGGATCGAAGAGAACGTGATGCCGAAGATCAGGAGAAAAACGGAGATTTTCTTCATACCTCTGACAAAGCAAACCGGGGGCCAGTCGGGATTTTTCGAATTCACAAACAATTCTCAGCTGAGTCGTCGATGACGCATGGGAGGCACGCTAGTCAGTGGTGTTTAAATCGACGGAGACCGTTTTATTAGGGCTTGGTAGCGCGGTGAGCCTCGGGTAAATCCACAATATGGCTAAAAAATCGCAGCTCTGGAGAACACTTTCTGAAGACGGTCAGACGATCACGCTCCATCGCTTTATCGGTCGGATCGCGACCCCGGCTTATGCCACCGAGGATTGGTTCGCGAAAAATGCGGCGCTCATCGGCACCGGCGCTGTCCTGGATGTTGAAACGACCGGTCTAGTGCAAGGGCAGGATGAGGTCATTGAGATCGGCATCCGGAAATTCTTCTATCACCGCGAAAGCGGCGAAGTGGTGCGCGTGGGGGAGGGGTTTCAGTCCTTCCAAGAGCCGCGTGGAGCGTTGAGTGAAGAGATCCAGGCGCTGACCGGCATCACGCCCGAGATGCTTCGCGGTCAGGTGACGGACTGGGAGAAGGTCGGAGCGTTTCTCAGTCCTTGTGAGGTCATCGTCGCGCACAATGCGGCCTTTGATCGCCCCTTCATTGATGAAAAGGTGGCGCTCTCCAGGAAAAAACTTTGGGGCTGCTCCTTCAAGCACCTCAATTGGTTCGAAAAAGGATTCCCCGCGGCAAAACTCGAGAGTCTGGCCGCCTACCACGGCTTTTTCTTCGATGCGCACCGGGCGCTTGAGGACTCCGATGTGGTGTTGAATCTCCTGAGTCTTCGCGATGCCGGAACGGACGCGCCCTATCTGCGCGAATTACTCGCGTGCGCGCAAATCCCGTTCACGGAGGTTCTCGCTTTTGGCTCACCGTTTGAGACCAAGGACCTGCTCAAGGGTCGCGGCTACCGCTGGGATTCGCAGCAAAGAGTTTGGAAGAAGATGATCCGCGTAGATGCGCGCGAACCCGAGCTCGAGTGGCTTGAAGCCATGGTCTACAACGGGACATTCAAGGGAACGATGCGAGACATTCCACTTCACGCCCAGTTTAGCGCGCAAGGAGATCCATCATGAGTGCAGAGAGCAGAACCCACGCCGTGACGATGGCGACCTTCGAAGCGGCCGTCGACGCCCACCCGATCGTGATCCTGGACTTCTGGGCGGGGTGGTGCGGACCCTGCAAAATTCTCGCGCCCGTTTTCGAGGAGGTCGCCGCCCGTCATCCGGATGTGTATTTCGGCAAGGTGGACGTGGAGGCCGCACAAGACCTCGCAGCGGCCTTTCAAGTGCGATCCGTCCCGACGATCATGGCCTTTAAGGACACGGAGCTCGTATTCGAGCAGCCCGGCGCGATGTCGCCCGCGATGCTCGACGACTTGATCGCGCAGCTGCGTGAACTCAAGGTTGAAAAGCAACCTCCGAGCGACGAGTCCGAGTCCTGATCCCGGGTCAGTACCCGGCGCCGGAGTCTTCTTCCGAGCGAACGCAGAGATAAAAGCTCTCCTGGTCCGAGGGAAGCGGTGGGAATTTCCGCGAGACATAGACGTAGCCGACGCCGGCTTGGCGCGCGGAGCTCGTTGCC
>JBEIOW010000362.1:0-3105 GCA_040377385.1 Bacteriovoracaceae bacterium
CCACGGTCTGTACGCCCAAAAAACCCAAGTGCTCGATCTGCCCGGTTCGCGACCATTGCCGTGCGTTTGCTACTGACCAGGTCGAGGCCTATCCCGAACGCAAAAAACCCAAAACCTGGCTCGACGTCGAGGAGCGGGTGCACGCGATTCGCGACGCCTCCGGGCGTTGGCTCCTGAGAAAACGCGGCGAAGGGGAATGGCGGGCGGGGCTCTGGGACTTTCCCGAAGAGGCGCCCCAGGCTCTCCAGTCCAAGCTCAAGAAGGCCCTGCTCGGCGAAGTTGAAGCCCGCTACGTGGTGACCCGGCACCGGGTTCGGCGACGGGTAGCGGTCTATGAGACGAGCCTCCCCCGGGACGCGTGGAGCGCCTCGGAGTGGGCCTGGTGGTCGCCCTCGGACCCGGCCCTGGGCGCGGGCAGCGCCTTCCGAAAGTCCCTCCTCCGCCTCAGGGAGCGCTGGCCCGAGCTCTAGCCTAGAGCGCTAGGAATATATAATGCAGTGTGTTATGAGGTTGGCCGGGAAGTCGACCATGATTCGCAGTGCTCGCTCAAAGACGTCCACGATCGTCTTCGGCCTCTGCGCCCTGATGGGCGTGCTGACGTCTTGTGGCCCGCAGAAGTTGCGGATCCCTGGCATGCGTCCCGCTCCTCTCGTGGCGGAGCCTGCGTTGGCTGAGGAGCCCGCGCCCGGGGAGACGGATCTCGGGATCCCCGATGAAGAACAAGAGCAAAGCCCGGGACCGGCAGACTTCGTCGGGCCTCTGGCCCCCGAGGCCGACCTGCCTGGCTTTCTCGATCCTGACGCCAGCGCTCCGCTCCCGTTGCCGCCCATTCTGGGGGGGTTGCCCGGCTTCCTAGATTTATTCGAACTGATGGGCAGTGTCGCGACTCAGGCGCATCCGCTCGCGCTTCGCGACACGAATGAGGACGGACGGCTGTTCAATCGCTACATCCTCAAGGCGATCGATTACATCGACGCTCGGTACGCCGGCCTGGGCTACGACATCAACGGCGCGCTTACGCGGCCCATCGCATTTCATGATCAGGGTTCGATCAAGGCGCTTCGCCCTCCGCGCACCATGTGCGTTGCGGCTCAGCTCGAGATTCTCCTCATTGCCTATCAGCTCTATTACCGGGATTCGCGCGACACTCGTCCGTTCATCTACTTGCCGAAGCGTTCCTATGAGCGGCTCGGTAAACAGGATCTGCGCGCGCATATCTGGGTAGACTCCAAGCTCAAGTCCTACGGTACCGCCGACGCTTTCATCAATTTCGGGATGGGCGAACGAACCGCATTCAAGGATCTGCGCCCGGGCTCGTTCATCAACATCAATCGCACCAATCGTAGCGGACACGCCGTGGCGTTCATCGCGTTCATCGATCGCGAGGGGAATGCCCTGCCCGAGTACGACGCAAGCAAGGTCATCGGCTTCCGCTATTACTCTTCGCAGGGCAAGTACGGTCGTGGCGAGGGTGGCTTCGGATACCGGGACGCGGTTTTCAGCAAGCATGGCTGTCCGACGACCCTCAAGCGCAACAAGCGCGATTGCGGCGTGATCTGGTCAGAGAAGCAATCCATGTTCACGACGGGCAGTCTCTTGGCCCCCGCCCACTGGGACCACGGAGCGCGGGACGCTCGCATGAGCCTGGCGTTCGCCCCGGGCGAGGAAGAAGACCTAGAAACCGTGCTCGACGGGATCAAGTTCAACGGGCTGACGACGGACGACTGAGCCCATGCTAGGGTCCGTTCCGATGCTCTCGCCCCGCCCTTCCTGCGTGCGCTGCCGAAAGGCCCTGACCACCTGTTACTGCGCCGAGATCGAGCCGGTGGACAGTGAGAGTTTGTTCGTCTTGCTTCAACATCCCAAAGAAACGAGGAACCGCATCGGTACTGCGCGGCTTGCGCATCTGGCGCTGCCGAACTCCCGCCTTTTGGTGGGTATCGACTTCAGCGCCGATGAGCGCGTGAATGCGATCCTTGCTGACCCGTTCTTCTATCCGGTGATTTTGTATCCAGGGCCCGATTCGCGATGCGTGGACCCCGAGACACCGACGGCGACTTGGGTGCCCGCCGGAAAGCGTCTCGTAGTTTTCGTGATCGACGGCACTTGGGCGGGCGCGCGCCCCATCCTGCGTCGCTCGCTGAATCTCGCGGCGTTACCGCGGATCTCTTTCCGTTCGGATGGGCTATCGGAGTACGGGCGAGTCCGAAAACAGCCGCGTGACTATTGTCTCTCGACGGTAGAGGCGATCGAACGACTCTTGCGCGCGATCGAGCCCGGCGTGGACGGCGGGCGCCTTTTGCGACCATTCCGCTACATGGTCCGGCAGCAGCTAGAATTTGAGCAGGGCGACAAGACGCGCGACGAGGGCGTCCGCTAGGCTTTACTCGATTTCCACGCCGGCGCGGGTGATTTTGGGTGGGATGAGTTTCTTGAAATCTTCATCACAGTCGTAAATCTCGCGGTTGCCTTGCGTGCGTTTGTCCCACGCGTCGCTGCGGGTCTTGTGGCAGATGTCCATCTTGTGCCACTTCTTGTTCCTGAAGCGCCCACCGGTGTCCATCACCTTGAAGGGGATCCTCCCGCCGTACTTTTTCCGTACGGATTCTTTCATGTCCTTCGCGTAGGCTTTTTCTAATCCGGGAATACACACAAACTTCTTGTGGTGGTTGCCCATTGAGCCGACCCAATCCAGAGCCACGGTGACGTAAGGGGCTTTGCCCGCCAGGAAGTCTTCCAGTGTGAAGAGGCGACCGGTGTAAGCGTTCTTGAAGCCACCCTGCATGGCGTCGTCTTTGGGGTAGTAGCCGGTGAGATGCGTGCCGGAAGAAAGCTTCTTGCCGAGACTGATTTTTACTTCGGGTGCCGGAGGGGTGGGGGCCGGGGGCACCAGCCGGTTGAACAAATCTGAAAGAGTCGGTGGGCAGACGGGAGCCGGGGGATTGAGATTGGAGAGACCACCCGACCTGCTTCCAGGGCGTTGAAACAATTCGTCCAGTAGCTTCTGGAGACCCGTTTGATCGCTCTCCGAGAGTGCTGCGCGCGCTGGGGTCAGCGTGATCAGGGAGGAGCCCAGAGAGGCAATGGAGCAGACAAAAAGGAAGG
>JBEIOW010000472.1:0-2400 GCA_040377385.1 Bacteriovoracaceae bacterium
ACAAGGCCTATCGCGCGACGAAATCCGGAAACGTCTGGGCCTCAAGACGGAATACGCGTTCCGGGTCTTCGAACCGCTCTTCAAGCTGCACGCCGAGGCGGTCGCTCTCAAATCCAGTTCGGAAACCACATCCATTTCCGGAACTCGTCCGACGGAATCTTGAACCCGCCAAGAATCGGCTGGAAATAGAAGAACAACGCGGCACACGCCGCAAGAAAGATCCAACGAGCGCCTACGTTGCGCGCGGCGAGCGACTTGCGCTCGATCTGGATCCACGCCCAAGCCAATGCGAAGACCGCGACGAGCGCACAAGGGTAGTAATAATAATAGAACGTCACTTTGCGCGGGATGATGCCCCAAGAAAAGAAGAGCGCGCCCCAAGTCGTGGCAATGATGAACGCCGCGCGCGACCTCGTCGTGAAAGCGGCTACGGCCACCCCGGCGAGCGCGACCACGGAGGTCCACATCTGAAGGGGATTCATGATCAGAAAAACTCCGCGAACGAAGTCACCCACTGACTCTTTTTCAAAGATGTACCAGATGGGGCGAAGTCCGATCGGCCACCCCAGCCAATGACTCATGTAGGGATGGTCGGTAACGACGCGAAGTTGGCCATCGTACATCGCCGTCTGGAAGCTAAAGAGATCAAGCCACGTGTAGGCGGGCGTGCGCTTGGCGTAAAGCAGCGGCACAAAAGTGACTAAATAGCTCGCAACGGGGACGACAAAGCCGCTGAGGAGAATCGAACCCGGCCCGAGCGCTTTCCAGAGCTGGGGCGAGAACCAACCTTCTTCGTTTTTCGCCGCTCGAAGATCGATTCGAGCGGCTTGGAGCAGCTTGACGCCAAACAGCCAAAGCAGCGCCAGCCCCCATCCGACGACCGCTGACCACTTGCAGGCCACGGCGAGGCCAAAGCAAAAACCTGCAAAAAGCCAGTAGAGGCGCACTCGACGAGCCGGAAGAGCCGGATCCCAGGAAGCCGTCACTAGCGCGAACGCCCAGATCAAGAACGCCACCATGAAGGTGTCGAGCATTCCCGTGCGGGCCTGGACGTAGAGAAAGAAGTTGACCAGGCTCGCAAGCGCGACCCAAACCGCCGTACTCCACGAACGAAAGAGCGCCCAAGCCCAAAAATAGAGGCCCGCCAAAGTGGCAGCGCCAAAGAGGGTGCTCATGAATCGCCAGCCGAATGGCTCGTCGCCGAACAGGTGGATTCCAATCGCCATCAGGAGCTTGCCCAAGGGCGGGTGCTCCCAGTTGGGCGTGTCCTTCCCCAGGAGGTAGTCCTTCGCTGCCGGGACGTAGTGGAATTCGTCGAAGCTGTAGCCGTGCGGGAACTGGGAAAAGAGGAGGAAGAAGATCCAGGAGCCGAGGAAGAGGAGGCTGCCCGTTAGGATGATTTTGCGGCTCACTCCCCGAAACGGTAGCGGTTGCAACTCCCCAGGGTCAAGCGTAGATTCCCGCCCATGTCGCAGATGGAATACCCGTTGGTCGGTCGTAACGAGCCTTGTCCTTGCGGAAGCGGGAAGAAGTTCAAAAAGTGCCACGGCGAAGGCGCGCAGCGCATGACGCCCCAATCGATGGCCCAGTCCCTTCAAGCCAAAGGCGGCGGGGAAGCCGCCGGCCTCGATCCATCGGCCAATCCCGCAATGATGAACCATATGATGAAGGCGTTTCAGCGCCTGCCTAAGGCTCAGCTCATTCGCTTCCAGAATCTGATGCAGAACGCGATGGCCGGCAAGGATGTCACCAAAGAGGCCTCCGAGCTCGAGAAGATGCTGCCGCCCCAATTCCAGCAGATGATGATCTCCATGACGGGTGCAATGGGTATGGCCTCGCAAAACGCGACCGAGTCCGCCGCGGACAATCTGTCCGAGGAAGAAGCTCGTCGCATCGTGGAAGAAGCCGCCAAGAGCGGAAAGATCTCCGCCGACCAGGCCCAGGAGCTGCTCGCGGCCGATAGCCAGAAAGAGAAACGTTCGGGCGGATTCTGGAAGTCCCTCATCGGGAAGAAGGAATGAAGTCGAGCCCTTCGCTTTGGGGCGTCATTCACTTGCCCGCACTCCCCGGAGCACCCGGCGCGGGCCGCGACCCCGGACGTGCCTTAGCCGAAGCAGGCCAACGCGCGATCCAAGAAGCGCAAATTCTCACTAAACTCGGATTCGAGGGCATTGTTCTCGAGAATTTCGGGGATCTCCCGTTTTACGCCGACCGTGTCCCGCCCGAGACGGTCTCCGCTCTCTCGGTGATCGCGGCCGCCGTGCGAGAAGTGACCCGACTCCCGATTTGCATCAACGTGCTTCGAAATGACGCGCGCTCCGCGCTCGCGATCGCGACGGTCACAGGCTGTGACTACATCCGGGTCAATGTCCTGAGCGGAGTCGCCGCCAGTGATCAAGG
>JBEIOW010000063.1:0-8350 GCA_040377385.1 Bacteriovoracaceae bacterium
CAGCCATCTCATTATCCTTCTCATCGTGGTCCTGCTTTTCGGCGCCCGTCGGTTGCCGGAGCTGGGTGGAGCGATGGGCAAGACGATCCGTAATTTCAAGAAGGGGATGGAAGGTTTGGATTCGGACGAATCCACTCGGAACCCCAACCGCCAGATCGCCGACAAAGATGACCGTGGTGACCACGGCGGCGGAAACAAGCAGTCCTAACTCTGTCGCGCTAACCTAGCTTTCGCATGCGATCCGCAAGCGTCTCTGTAAGGCCCGGCCGCTCGTCCGAGCGCCGATCGCTGAAGTAAACCTCGCCATGGATCGCTTCGGCTTTCACGCCGCGTGAATGCAGGATCTGCTTCACCTCTTCCACCATCGAGCCGTTTCCGCAGAGATAGAAGTTCGTCGTATGCCATGGAAAGACCGGCGGGAGCTGTCGGAGGTAGTCAGTAACGCGCCCGACGAATCCCCGCCAGGAGGGTTCTGGACGACTGAGAGCGAACACGGTTTCGACTCCAAGTTCGTGGAACTCAGCCTCGTAAAGGATTTCTTGCTCGTCGCGCGCGCCAAAGAGCGAGAGGGCGTGCGTGGGCGGATGTTCTTGGAAGGCCGCGGACTGGATCATGCCTCTGAACGGCGCGATTCCGGTGCCGGTCGAGACGAAGCAGACCCCACGCCCCGGCTTCGATTCGTACAGAAAATCTCCGTATGGGGCCGTGAGGACAAAGGCATCGCCCGCTTTTAGAGAGGCGAGAAAACGCGGGCCGGGACCGCCGGTCATCTTTACGCAAAGTTCGTAGCCGTTTTCGGGCGAGCACGCGAAAGAGTAGATGCGACGAATCCGCTTGGGTTCCGTGGGCATGACGATTTTTGGTTCGGCGTTTTTGACGAAGTCTTTGGGAACGATGAGGCTCGTGAACTGGCCCGCTTCGAATGGGATCCGGCGGTTGGGCTCGAACCGAAGATGGAGCACGCTCGGGGTGAGCCACTTCGTCTCCGTCACTCGGCATTGGTATTCGCGCGCGGGCATCGGGTTTACTCCAAAAAGAGGGCAAGCGTTTCGTTGATCTGGGAAGAGTGAGCGCTTTCCTTGAGATGAGACTCTGAAATTCCGTAAACGTGCTCGATCACGTCGAGGAATGGGTCGGCGAGAATCAGGAACGGGCGCACGCCATCGACTCCGTGATGTCGGAGGAGCGTCGCCAGAAGGCCTTCGAGCGAGCGGATGTTCTCCTCGGTGGGGTTGAGCATCCCGACGTTCAGGATTTTTTTTGCCTTCAGCCAATGTCCTTCTTGTTTGAATCCCAGCGGAAGGATTCCCCATTGGAGGAGGAGTTTTGGCTCGATCCAGTCGCGAGTCGACTCCGGCAAGAGCTCGGGCTGGAGATGGAAGTAATCCACCCAGTAGAGGGGGCCAAACAGTCCCTTGAGCGCGTCCTCAGTGAGGAGGCCGCAGTCGATACCTGCCTCGCCAAAGCGGAGTCCCGTTCGAGTGGAGTGCTCGAGGATGCGTTCCACCTGATCGGGGTTGAGAACGCCCTTCTCCACGAGAAAGTCGCCGATGCGGAGGCGTGCGCGCGTAGCGGTCATCGCGAGCCTCTAGCCAATGCGGGTGTTTTAATTGAGCAAAACATTACAGTATAGCGTATCGGAAGATGGGTCGATCTAGTTAACCAGAGATCTAACTCAATGAAATAATAGCAAATAATAAGTCATTGAAGACACATCTTATTAATCAGGAATAAATCATTCAAACTGATTCTAGTCCATCAGTTCGGGGTTTTTGTTCAGTTCGGTTTCGCTTCATTTGCAGCACGTCGATCACTGAAGCCAAAGAGAGTGTGCAGGGGTTTTTTGTTGGGGGGCTTTCCTGTGAGCTTTTACGTGCGCTCCAGTTCGCAAAAGAGGATGGCGTTGTTCTTCGCGTGCGCCGGCTTGGCATGTGGCATCGTCGCGCCCTCTACGGTCGCCGAGGCGGGCTTGACCGGCCGCTACTATTTCTCCTCCGGAACGAATCGCTTGGCGACCTTCCGCGCGAAGCAAATCGATCCCAACGTGAACTTCTTTTTTGGCACGACCGGACCGGCCGCGCTGCCGGGACGAAGCGCGAACTTTGGCGTCGTCTGGCAAGGTTACCTCGTTCCTTCGCAGGCCGGTACCTACCGTCTGGGAACCTGCACGGACGACGGCGTCCGCGTTTTCTTGGACGGAGAAGCGCTGATCGATCGATTCCAAGATCAGGGTCTGACCTTGTGGCAATCGCGTGAAGTCGCCTTAACCGCGGGAAAAAAATACAAGATCCGGATGGAGTTCTATCAAGGCGGTGGTCCGTCGGGCGCGCACTTGCTGTGGACGACGAGCGGTTCCTTCCCTTGGAATGACGGCATGCCTTGCGTGAAGGCGGATGGCCAGACGGATCAGCAATTCGAAAGTCAGCTTACCTCATTGGCGATCCCTTCTTCCGTGCTGCAGGACGATGGCGATAGTCTCGAGAATTTGCAGGCTTCTTGCGAGATGCCGCGCACGATGTTGAGGCCGGAGCAGGCGCCGAGCCTGAGCCATCCCAATACGAAGAGCGCGCTTCAGCTCTTTAGACGGCTGGCGGGCTACTCCACGAGCCATCTCGACTCCCGCATTCTAGCCATGAAGCTCCTGATCGATCAGGGCAAGCCCAAGGAGGCCGCGCGAATCGCGAGCGAGGATCCCTCATTTCTGGACGTGACCGTTCGCCAGATGGCGGCGAAGATCTCCACACGGGACCAAGTTCCGACGGCGCCCCTCAATGATTTCATCGCGACTTACGTGGGGATCACGCGCGATCGCATCGATGCACGGAAGCTTCTCACCGGTAGCTTCCTCTACCGGATGAACCGGGACGTTCGGTGGACCGATGACAGCATCTACGGACTTTCCGCGACGGTTTCCTCCAATCGGCATTACCAGGAGATCGAGAACTCAAGGATTCCGCTGAAGTGCTCGCTGGACAAGGTGCCATCCCTGAGCGCGATTCCTTCGACCTTCAGGCAGAAGGTGCGGGACAAAGACGCGGGCCTCCGTGATCATCCGGAGCCGGCTGGCGTTCTGAGCTCGCGTGCGTTCGCCGAGGCTCACCTGGTCGCCGGCACGAACCGGCGCGCGGTCGAGAAAGCGTTCGAGCACTTCCTTTGCGCGCCGATCGACGAATGGCGCGACGCCAATGCTCCCGATGAGCGCGTTGGCCGCGACGTGACGCGTTTCCCTTCTGGCGGCAACAACCTCCAGTATCAGACCGAATGCAAGAGCTGCCACGGTGGGATGGATGCCCTGCGCGGAGCGTTCGCACATTGGAACTACGACGCGGATCGCGGCTTTATGAAGTACGCGCCTTACTTCAATCGGACGACCGGCAACAACGAAGGCGAGAACTCGATTCGGAAGGATCACGAGGCCGCCTGGGGCAGCGTGAACGTGGTGACCAAGATGAACCACAACATCGATCACGTCGACTTCGGGTTCACCGTTCGTGACAATTCCTTCATCAACTACTCGAACGAGCGGGCCAATCGGGACCGTTTCGGATTTACTTCCAACTTATCAGGCAAGGGCGTTGCGGAGTTCGGTCGCATGATTGCGAATTCGGCAGCCTTTCCTCGCTGTCAGGCGATGAAGGTCTTTCAAGAGATCTGCAAGAAGGATCCAAAATCGAGTCCCGCCACTACCGAATGGCTCAATGAGGTGGGCGATATCTGGGCTCGCAACGGCTACGACATGAGAGACCTCTTCGAGACGATTGCCACTCAGTGCATGCAGGAGGCCCAATGATGAGCCACTCTTCAGCCCGAAACTACCTTCTCCTTTTAACTTCGGTCGCGCTCCTGAGTGGCTGTGGCTTGAGCAAGAACTCGGTCCTGCTCAAGCTCTCGAGCCTGGTCGGTGGTGGTCCATCCGGCCCTGGAGAGGGCATGATCATTCCGGCTCCGCCAAGCTCGGAATCCGTCGTCAGTGTGGCGCACTTTAAACAGACCTATCCGAGCATGTTGGCGCTCACGGGTCAGACGGCGATTCCGGCTTGCGACGACGTCTATTCCCAAGTGCAAGGCAATCTCGCCAAGGTCGGCGCCGTGAATGAGATCTCGGCGACACAAATGGGTGCGACGATGTCGCTCTCTGCCTGCGTCTGCGATGGCCTGATCAAGAAGGAAAAGCTCCTATCAGGGCCTTCCCGAATTTTCTTCAGCGACATCAATTTCACTGCCGGCGCGATGAATTCGAGCACCGTATTGCTCGATCGTTCGTTTCAACGGTTGGTGGAAACGTTCACCGCGGCGCCTGCCGACGCGAATGATCGAAGCGATGCTTCGGCGCTGCTTTCGACAATGGCCCTGACGGGCAGTTTGACCGTCGCGCGGACAGAGAAGGCGCTGCTCGCGCTCTGTGCGGGCACACTCGCTTCGGCGGCGGCCCAGATGCAGTGAAGGTTTTCGTTCCGTTTTCGTTTTGAGCGGGCCGGGGGGCCTGCGGAGTTCGAAAGAATAGGGAGAGGGTTATGAGTTTAAAGAATCGGCTTTCGGAGCTGAAGAAAAAGCGCGGCGATCTCGGGCTTGCGCTCTATGACGATCACCCATTGGTGGATCGTCGGGATTTTCTTGCCGCCGGTCTCATCCGTTTCAGCGCCATTGCGGCCGCACCCACGATCTTCTCCCTGCTTCGCAGCGGGAACGCGTTTGGGTGTGAGACGGCGGGAGGCGGGCAGTCTCTTTCTCTGCCCGCGATCGTTCATCTGAACCTGGCGGGCGGACCCGGTCTCTTCCAACTCCAAGTTCCGCGCGATGCGGGCAACCAGCTTCTCTCCAGCTACAGCCTTATGGGACTGGGGACGGGCGCCGGCGTTGCCTCCAGTCTTGTTCCGCTCTTTGGCCGAGCTTCGGCGAGTTTCGGACGCGGCTACATCCAGGGCATCAACCGCACTGACATCGCGGACCCCACGGCGCGCGCTGCCGTGACGACCTTTCACTCGGCGAGCGCGGCGATCACGGCTTGCTGCCAGCTTCGCGATGATTCGAGTATGAATCGTCTGCAGATCCTCGGTCTTCTCTCTAAGGCGGGGATGGCGGGAACGCATCTTCCGCCGATCACCACGCGGAACTTCGGGCAACAACCGGCGCTCGTTGAACCGCCGCCCGCACTCGACGCCTCCTCGGTGCTCGATATCGAGCGCGCGCTTCGCCCACAGGGCGCCCTCGCGAGTTTTAGCGCCGGCGAGCTGGGCTCGCTCTATCAGTTCGTGAAAGGCATCAGCGCCCGCCAGGCGCTCGCGCTTGAGCGTCGCAGCGTGACGGGTGCCGACAAGCTGCGCGAGAACATGGTCTGCGCGGGCGACGCCAACACGGAAGTCGCCAATCGCCCGGTGCCGAAGGTGAATCCAAAAGTCGACGCGGAGCTCGCCGCAATTGCGCAAGTCTGGGGGGTGAACGCCAATACGGACAACGGCAATCAGAGTGTCGTCTTCTCGAGCATGGTTTACAGCGCGCTCATGGGCTACACGGGTCCCGTCCAGCTACAAATCGGCGGACGCGACTATCACAACAACACCCGCACGACGGGTGATGCCAACGACCTCGCCGATGGAGTGGTCATCGCCAAGATTCTTCAGACGGCTATGATTACGCGCAAAAAACTCGTGCTGATCGTCACGGCGGACGGTTCCGTTCAGAGCCCGACGTCTGACAGCAACGAGGCGGTCTGGACGAGCGATCGCGGGCAGGCCGGCACGGCACAGATTCTCGTGATCGATGGTGAATCCGGGCAACGTCCTCGCCTCGACGACCGAACGGGCGGCGAGCTTTCCCATCAGATCGGCTACTTCGGTCAGGGGCAGAACGCTTCGATGGATTTCATTGCCGGCTGGAACGATCAGAAGATGATGGCGGCGGTTTTTGCCAACATCCTTGCTTGGTCGGGGCACGCGAACCTTATTGATATGCTCGCACCGGGTCAGTTCAGCTCCACGGACCTCAACAAGATCCTCAAACTGGGAGCCGCTTAAGATCATGAAGCCGAACGCCGCCTCCACCCGATTCGTTTGGGTTCTGCTCGCGATCGCCGTCACCGGTTGTGGTCTCGGTAAACGTTCGAGCGCGCTCGTCGAGTCCAATCTGCTTTCGGCGAAGAAGTCGGGCGGCACCGGTGATTGCGGTGCCTATGGGTTCAAGCTCAATGTCCACGGAGTGCTCCGTCAGAACTGCGCAAGCTGTCACGGTGGCAGTGGACCGGGTATCGGGGGTTTCGCGAAAGAAGAGCCAGGACAGGCCTACGCCGACGCGCTCTCGCGGATGAATCCCGTGAATCCCGCGCAATCCCTTCTGGTCGCTCGCGCCGCCGTGCCGGGCCACGGTGGTAACTGTGTGAACTGCGGTCCCGCGATGGGGACTCAGCTTTCGGCCGCGATCGAGCAATGGAAACAGGCATTTCAAGGGACGGCCGCCTATTGCGCATCGGTGCCCGAGGATGACGAATCGCAAACCTACGGCGAGCAAGAGGAGACGAACTCCTACGGCGATCCCGGAGCCAACGGCGGCGTGCAGATCCATCCGGCCGGCCTCGAAGTCTACCGCACGCGCGTGCAGTCGATTCTCGTCAGCAACTGCGCGAGCTGCCACGCGCCCGATCGTGTGGCTGCGACCGCTCCGTTTGGCGTAGCCAATTTGCACATGAGCTATCTCGCAGCTAAGCCGCGCGCCATGCTGGGCAATCCTTCGCTGGGAGACCTCGTCGCGCGTGCCTCGACTCCGAACCACGGTCCCGGCTGTTCAACTTGCGGCCCCGGTTTGGGCGGTCCGCTCCTCGCCGCAGTCGATGACTGGGCGGACGCGGAAGACACCGCAGAGCCGTCGCTCACTGAGACCAAAGTGAAGACCACGCTACCGGTGAACTCCACGTACCAGCGGTTGACTTGGATTTTCACCGCCGATCTAGAAAACTCGGCCCTCTCAGACTTGTCCGGCACGGAATTCGACGTCGAGGTTCGAATGATCCAGAGCAACGGCAATACCTATTACCAGTTCCGCAATCCTCGTATCGTGACGACGAACAGCCGAGGAGCGATCTTCGTCAACGCCATCTACCTTCGAATCAATGGAACCGTGAATCGCCTTTACACGACCTTCCAAGGAGTCGACGCGGTCATTCCGGCGGGTCGCGGGAGAGTGCCGCAGACGATCGGTGCGGTGACCATTCCTGCGTCTCCGTTGCTCAGCAATTCCTCGAACCTCGTCATTCAGAGCGGCGGACCTTCGCCGGTCGTGCAGTCCATCGGCTTTGGGTTCGGCGTGCTTCAGTTGAATTGATCGCGCACGGAGTTTGCTCTCAGCGCGATCATGACCGCCGGTTCCTCTCCTATTCATTGGATTGAGCTCCATCACGGATCCTCGCAGGGTCCGGCTTCTAGGCTATTCGAAGGGTTTACAGACCCTTGCGAGGTACCGGAGCGGCTCTGGCTCGCCATGCGGCCCGAGCACCTCTCGGCGCTCCAGGCTCTGCCTGAACGCGCGCTAGGGATCGTGGGAACCCGCGTTCCCGAAGGGCGCGCCACAGCGCGAGTGGAGCGTGTGGTGGAATCCCTGGCCCGCGACTCTGCGGCGCTGATCCCGCTGGGGCCTTCGTGGATCGTCTCCGGATTTGCTCGCGGCATCGATGAGGCCGCACATGAGGCGGCTTTGACGTACGGGTTGCGCACGCTCGCGGTTTTGGCCTGTGGTGTGGGCGTGGATTACCCGCGAGGTCGTTTCGAGCTCAGCGCCGCGATCCTGGATGCGGGAGGAGCGCTTGTCACGGAATTCCCGCCCGGAATGGAACCGCGGCCGCTGCACTTCCTTCGTCGCAACCGTCTCATCGCTGCTTACTCGCGCGCGATCTGGGTCGTGGAGGCCGCCGCTCGCTCGGGGGCACTCAATACGGCCGCGTGGGCGTGCCGGCTGGGCAAGGATCTCTACGCCACTCCGGCCGCGCCCGAAGACGGACGCTACGCCGGGAATCTTCGGTTACTGGAAGAGGAGTACGCGCGTCCTTGTTACGGGCCTGGCAGTTTCGGGGCGACGTGGTTGGAACTTGCGGCGCGGAGATAGGGCAGGCGCCTTCGGCGCAGTAGGCGCAATGAAGTAGTCAGGTTTTGGGGTGAGTGAAAGAGATCGGGTTCTTTAGACCGGTTCCTCGCGCTCTTAGAAGATCAGCGAGACGTAAGGATTCTTCTTCCGGTCCACCCACTCAAACAACGCCTGCGGTCCGCGCAGCGACGCCTCGAGTTTACCCTTTCGGTAGACCTGCAAATCCATCCGCGAGAGCTGGGAGTGGGAGCTGAAAAGTTGCGAACCATCGGTGTCCTCG
>JBEIOW010000500.1:0-2193 GCA_040377385.1 Bacteriovoracaceae bacterium
AGACTAGTTTTAACCGGTTCATAAGAATCCCCCGTTGAGCAATCTAGAGGACCGCCAAAAAACCGTCATGATTTCTTCAGATAATGCCTTCTTCTCGCACCTATTTGAGGAGAGGTGCTTTTGCAGGGCGTTAACTAGAAGGGCTTCTGATTGCGGCTCAGAAGTATAGTTTATGAACTACTGGGGTTTTTTAGGAGTGGAGATGATTTTTGTCCGGCGAAAGATGAAGAACAGCCCCATCGCGATCATCGGGACACTCAGGATCTGACCCATATTCAACGGGAGAGCGCTTTCGAACGACGCTTGGTTCTCCTTAAAGAACTCGACCACGAACCGCGTGGCGAAGGTCAGAACGAGGTAGGCTCCAAACATCAACCCTTCCTGGCTCAGAGCGCGGCGCTTACGCCAAAGAAACGCGAGACCTCCGCTGATCAGCACATACGCGAACGCTTCATAGAGCTGCGCAGGATGCCTGGGTACCCCGTCAATCCGCTCGAAAATCACCGCCCAAGGCAAGTCGGCGGGTTTTCCAATGATCTCGGAGTTGAAGAAGTTTCCGACGCGAATGAAAGCACCGGCGATGGGAGCTGAGACCGCTAAGCGGTCGAGCGCGCCGAGGGCGCTCATTCCACCGCCCCGGCGTGAGAAGAGCCAGCAAGCCGCAAAGACCCCTAAGGCCGCTCCATGGCTTGCGAGGCCTCCTTCCCAGATCATGGGAATGCGCCAAGGCTGAAGCAAGTAGACGTCGGGCTCATAAAAAAGGCAGTGGCCGAGACGCGCGCCGATCAAGGTACCTACGAACACGTAGAGAAAGAACCGGTCGAGCGAGGCTTGGCCCCGACTTTCGGAGTGAAAGATCTTCCCCGTTACTCGGTAGCCCAAATAGAAGCCGATCGCGAAGAGCGCGCCATACCAGCGGACGACGAGCGGACCGGCGTCGATCATTTCAGGGGAAGGGTTCCAGTGGATCATGAGGTTCTCTCCATTCTCGCTGAGTGAGGCCGGAGATTCATCGGGCAAATTTTGCCCGGATTCTCTTAGTCAATTAAGTAAGTAGAATATAACGAGTGGCGCAATCGAAGTCTCGCAGCACGAAAAGCATTGCCTGGTCGGCTCTCAAAGATGAGGAGCTGCTCGAGCTGCGTATCTGTGACCTAGGACTGCGTATCGAAGGCTCGCATCTCGAGGAGCGAGTGGCCGCTGTACAAGAAGAACTGAAGGCCAAGGGTCTCAAGCTTGCTCCGCAGGTTTACCTGGGCGATGAGTGGTTCAGCCCTGAGGGTATGGTGGCGATTGCGGTTCCCTTCTACCTTGCCCACCCGCGGCTGGTGGAGTTGGAGCGGAAGATCATGCTCGACGTTGAGGGTGACTCGCCTCAGTACTTCGCCAAACTTCTTCGTCACGAGGCGGGTCACTGCTTTGACCACGCTTACCGGTTCTCTCGTCGACCGAAGTGGCGAAAGATCTTCGGCCCTCCCGACCGGGAATACGCGCCGGAAACCTATCGTCCTCGTCCTTACAGCCGTAGCTACGTGCACAATCTTCAGAACTGGTACGCGCAGGCGCACCCGGACGAAGATTTCGCTGAGAGCTTCGCGGTTTGGCTCGATCCGTCGCAGGATTGGAAGTCGGAATATCGGAAATGGCCGGCCGTCCTGAAGAAACTGAATTACATCGCGGCCCTCGCTAGTGAAGTCCGTGGTCAAGAGCCGCGAGGCGAAGGCGGGTATCTCCCCTGCTCGGCCAGTCGGCTGAAATCGACCTTAAAGCATTATTATCAGAAGCGACGCCGAGAGCAGGCGCAGGACTATCCGGATTTTTACGACGAGGATCTAGCGCGGATTTTCGTGGGTGGACGAGATCAGCCCAAAAGAGACTCGAGTGCGGCGCGTTTCCTCCAGAAGAATCGTAGGGCGATTCTCGACAGCGTCGCGCATTGGACCGGCGAGCGAAAGTTCACGGTCGAGTCCCTACTGCGAAAATTTATCGATCGGTGCGAGACGCTCGACTTGCGAGTCGGAAAGGACCCGATCGCGGTCCATCTGGAAGTTGCGTCGTACCTTGCGACTTTGGTGATGCACTACCTGTTCACCGGAAAATTTAAGAGGACCGTATGAAGACGACACGCACGCTTCGTGTGCTTCTCCTCTTCGACCTCTCCCTTCCGATGGCGCCGGACGAGTACGATGAGCC
>JBEIOW010000325.1:0-3451 GCA_040377385.1 Bacteriovoracaceae bacterium
GCGGCTTCAAAGCTGTTCTCGATATCGGGACGAGTGGCGTCTTCGAGGAGCTGCGAGCCATCGAGGAGGTGAACGACCACCCGAGTGCGCTCGATGTGTTTGAGGAATTTATGACCGAGGCCCATGCCTCGGTGAGCGCCCTCGATTAGTCCCGGAATGTCGGCGATCACGAAGCTCTTGTACTGAACCGGCGTGACCACGCCGAGATTAGGGGTGAGCGTCGTAAAGGCGTAGTCAGCGACTTTCGGGCGCGCGGCACTCATGCGCGAAATCAGCGTGGACTTGCCGGCGTTTGGAAATCCAATAATGGCCGCATCCGCGAGGAGCTTCAGCTCCAGCGTGACGTTGACCGAGGTCCCGGGTTCACCGTCTTGTGCAAAACGGGGGGCCTGAAAGGTGGAGCTGACGAAGTGGGCGTTGCCTTTGCCGCCCCGGCCGCCCCGGGCCGCAACCCAGGTCTGACCGTCGGTCGTGAAGTCGACGAGGACCTCGCCGGTCTCTTGGTCTTTGACGAGGGTCCCGACGGGAACGCGAAGAACGATGTCTTCACCGTCGCGCCCGGCCTTGTTGGTGCCAGAGCCGTGAATGCCAGCCGGAGCTTTGTACTCACGCGCGTAGCGAAAATCTTGGAGGGTGCCGAGCTCGATGGATGCTTTGAGAATGACGTTGGCGCCCGCGCCACCGTCTCCGCCATCGGGTCCACCGCGGGGTTCGAAGGTCTCGCGGCGGAAGCTCACGCAGCCTGGGCCGCCGTGGCCGCCTTCAATTCTGATTTTTGCTTCGTCAATGAACCGCATGGAACTACAGAGCCTCGGAAAAGGAAAAACCCCTTGAAGGTCATTTGATCTTCAAGGGGTTCCGTAAAAAGATTCGAACTCGGGCAAAGCCGTCGAACTCGCTTACCTAACCGCGTCAGCGGATCAGGCGGCGGGAACGATCGAGACTTGCTTGCGCTTCTTGTCGTAGCGCTCGAATTTCACTACGCCCGGAACCAGCGCGTAGAGGGTGAAATCGCGACCGCGGCCGACGTTGCGACCCGCGTGGAAAACGGTACCGACTTGGCGAACGAGGATCTCGCCGGCGCCGACCAGTTGGCCGCCGTAGCGTTTCACGCCGCGCATCTTCGGATTGCTGTCGCGACCGTTCTTAGAACTACCGCCTGCTTTTTTGTGTGCCATGGAATGGAAATCCTTCTCTTAAAAAGTATCCGCTCTCAAAGAGCGATTGGCAAAAAGGTTAGGTCGAAGCCGACTTGGCTTTCGCCGTGGTTTTCTTCGCAGCGGGCTTAGCTGCAGCCTTTGGAGTCGCCTTCTTCTCGGTCGACTTGCCGCCAGCGGCTTTTTCAGCTGCCATGCGCTTACGCGAGCCGAGGGTCTTTGGCGTGTGAGCCAAGCCACGGGGCGAAAGCTGCGTGTAGAACTTCGAGAGGATCGTTTTCTTTTGATCGTCCGCGAGTTTCAGGGATTCGCCAGCGCCGTTGCCGAGCGAAGTCACGAGGACTTGCGTGTGGCTCTGACGGTGACCCTGGGTACGGCGATAGCCTTTACGGCGCTTCATCTTGATGATGAGCACTTTCTCGCCACGGCCCTGACCGACGATTTCGCCTTCGACTCCCGCTCCCGAGAGAAGTGGCTTACCCAACCAGATCTGCGATTGCTCGCCGCTCGGCTTTCCGACCATGAGGATCTGGTCAAATTTGACCGCCGATCCGACATCGCCTTCTAGCTTCTCGATCTGAATGATCTCGCCCGGTTGAACCCGGTACTGCTTCCCGCCCGACTGAATGACTGCGTACATATGAGGCGCGAAAATGCTACAGGCGCGTAGCGTTGTCAACGAGCTTTACTGAATCTTTATGCTCGGCTGCCGAATGATGCTTCCGACGAATGATCGCAAGACTCAGCCGTTTTTCTGAATGCGCTTCTGGATGAGAAGGCGACTCTCGCGGACGCGCTGGAGGAGGGTGGATGCGCGGATTCCTTTAACTTGACCGTTTTCGTATACTTTTTTTCCATCCACGTAGGTCCAGAGGACGTGTTGCGGGGAAGAGGAGTAGACGATTGCGGAGGCGATGGGAGCGATCGGAATTTTATCGCCGGAAAGATCTAGATGATCGATCGAGTTCTCGAGCGCCCGTAGATTGAGTCCGATGAGATCCGCTTTCTTACCTTCTTCAATCGAGCCGATGTCATCCCACCAGCCCACGGCTTTCGCGCCGTCACGAGTGGCCATGTCCAGCACATCCTGCGCACGCATCGCTTTGGGGCCATGCGCCGGCTTATGGAGGAGCGCGGCCAGGCGCATTTCCTGAAACATATTCAGAGTGTTGTTGCAGGGTGCGCCGTCCGCACCGAGGGCGACGTTGACGCCCATCTCGCGCAGTTCGGGCACGTGGGCAAAACCGCTCGCCAGCTTCATGTTGGAACTCGGGCAGTGGACGACGTGCGTGCCGGTGCGCTGCAAGATACGCTTCTCGGTGTTCTTGAGCCAAACGCAGTGGGCGAGCACGAGGTGTTCGGAGGTGAGCCGCAGCTGGTGGAGGTACTCCACGTTTTCGCAGCTCACGAGCCGCTTCACCATTTGGATTTCTTTCAAATTCTCGCTCGCGTGCGTGTGGATCAGAGCCTTCTGCTCGTGTGCCTTGCGCCGCACTTCTTCAAGAAGCTGCTCGGTGCACGAGATCACGAACCGCGGGGCGTAGCTCACGCGAATCCGGTCGTTTTCGGCGCCATTCCATCGCTTGTAGAGCGCTTGAGCTTCCGACAAGGCGTCGCGCGTGGACTCGCGGAGATTGGGAGGCGTCGTCCCGGGGTGATCCATCAGGCATTTCCCAACGCTCGCGCGGATGCCGGTTTCTTTGACGGCCTGGAGAATAGACTCCGTATGGCGAACGGTCCCCATGTCCAGAATACAAGTCGTGCCCGAGCTGAGGAGTTCGTGGATTCCGAGCAGCGCGCTCGTGTGGAGGGTCTCTTCCGTATGGGCCGCTTCCATTTTCCAGATGCGCTTGGAGAGCCAGTCGAGCAGCTCCATATCGTCGGCCTGGTTGCGGAATAAGGTTTGGCAGAGGTGGAGATGGGCCTGAACAAAGCCAGGCAGAACGGCTGCTTCTTTGGCGTCAACGATCTGGGCGCTCGCTTCGCGTTTCTTGGGATCCCCTTTGCGGACATCGGTGATGCGGCCTTTTTCGATGCGAAGACTTCCGCGGAAGACGCGGCGGCGTGAATCTTGGGTGACGAGGAGCGCGTTCGTGATCCAAAGCGGACGCTTCATGAATTTTTAGACCCGAATATCCAAGTGGGCGGGCGTGAAGGCTTCGGGCAAGAGGTCGGAGGTTTCGAAGCTTCGGAGCGATCCATTGGGATTCATCGCGTGGATGCGCGCATTCGGTCCAAACTCCGCAATGACCTGGCGACAAATTCCGCAAGGAGCGGCCGGAGGATCAGATTCC
>JBEIOW010000470.1:0-2416 GCA_040377385.1 Bacteriovoracaceae bacterium
CCTCGACCAATAACTTTTTGGGCCGGCAGGTGTACGCGCAAGCGCGGGCCTTCCTGCAACGCCCGGCCGCCGAGGCCCTGGTGCGGGCCAATCGCGCGCTCCGGGCGAAGGGGTACGGGGTGGTGGTGTTCGACGGCTACCGCCCGTGGTCCGTGACCAAGATCTTTTGGGACGAGACGGAAGAGTCCAAGCGTCGCTTCGTTGCTAACCCCGAAACCGGTTCGCGCCACAATCGTGGGTGCGCGGTCGATCTATCGCTCTACTCGCTCGCGACCGGACGCGAAGTGGAAATGCCGAGCGCCTTTGATGAAATGAACGAGCGCTCCTACGGCGACTACGCCGGCGGCACTCCCCTCTCTCGTCAGATGCGCGAGCTGCTGCGCACAGCGATGGAAAGCGAAGGCTTCACGGTCTACCGCTACGAATGGTGGCATTTCGATCACCCCGACTGGCGCGAGTACCCGGTCATCGACCTGAGTTTTGCGGAGATCGACCAGGGGGTCAGCCCGCGCATCGTGCCGGTTCGCGAGAACGCCTAACGGAACTCGACCCTTCCGGACGAATCGGCTCCTACCACGGAACCAATGCGCGCGACTCTCGGAAAACGTCCTCGCAAGCGATCCAGCGTTTCTGCCACCTGAGCTTCGGGTATCAGCAGCAATAGCCCTCCCGAAGTCTGTGGATCGACGGTCAACCAACGCTGCCAGGCCTCGACAGATGCAGCATAGTCCACGCTATCCGCAACGTAATCGGCATTAGTTTTATGCGCACGATTGAGATTCTCATCTTTCAAGCTTTCCTCGGCGCCGAGCAAAGCCGGGAGCTGTGCCACATCAATCCGAATCTTAACGCCACTCGCTCGCGCCATTTGTAGCGCGTGGCCAGCTAGACCAAAACCCGTGATGTCCGTCGCGGCGTGAACGTCCACTCCCGTCAAAAGCTCCGGCGCCCGGTTCAAAAGCTTCATGCTCTCGATCGCCGCACTCACCCACTCCGCGCGGGCTTCACGAATTTTCAGCGCCGTCGTGATTGTCCCGGTACCGAGCGCCTTCGTTAGGATGACCGCGTCCCCCGGCCGCGCTCCAGCGTTGGTCCACTCCGCCCCTTTTCCGACTCGCCCGGCGACTGAAAATCCCAGTTTCAGAGTTTCATCATCGATGGAGTGACCTCCACCTAGCACGGCCCCCGCTTCCTGAATCTTCTCAATCGCGCCCCGCATGAGGGGCTCCAATAAGGCAAACGGGAGCGTAGATGACGGAAAAGCGAGAATCGCCAAGGCGGTGAAGGGCGCTCCCCCCATTGCGTAGACATCACTCAGCGCATTAGCGGCCGCGATCGCACCAAAGTCCTCAGCGTCATCCACAATCGGCGTAAAAAAATCGAGGGTTTGAATCAAGAGCTCGCCTTGGCCAAGATCCCAAAGACATGCGTCGTCCATGGTCTCGGTGCCGACCAGAAGTTCCGGCCGACGCTTCATGACGAGTTTGCCGAGAACCTCGCGCAATTGGCCCGCCGGGAGCTTCGCGGCGCAGCCGCCTTTTTTAACGGTCTCGGTTAAACGGATCTCGACGTCAGCCATGCGGTCACCTCTTCTTCGTCACCACGGAAGACCGTCTTACGCTGTTCTGCCTGGCGAGCAAACCCGTAATCATAGAGGGGATCGTAGTAGGAATGGAGAAGACCAAGGACCCACTCCCGATGCCGACTAGGCTCGAGAGCTTCTTCCAGAGTCGCGCTTCCCCCACGAAAAGCGCGGCTAAGCGCGCGACTGATCTCCGCGAACTTCAATCCACCCAGCTTTACGCGAATCCGCTCCAACGCTACTCGATGCCATGCGTATAGCTGTGACACTGAATACGCCTCCTTCTGAAGAGGATCTGCCACATACTCCTGGTGAATTCGGCGTACCCGGTCATCGTCGCCCGCGACGAGCCAAACCACAGGAGCGGCCTCCATCGCGCGTTTTAAGCCGCGCGGAACAACCCGCTCACCGATGTACGTACTCTCGTCTTCTAGCCAGACCTCGCCCGTGGCACGAAAAAGCGCAAAGCCGAGCGTATTCTCAAAAGTCGTCTGAGACGGCTGTGCCCCCGTAAAAGCACGACCGAAAGAGCTCCCTCGGTGTCGAGCAGCCCATTCTAAATCGACAAACGGAGCGCCTACTCCACCGAGTCTTCGCAGCATCTCCGTCTTCCCACTCCCCGTGCGACCTGAAATGACGAGCATCGTTGGAGGGGCTTCGAAGTGATTGAGCAACTCACGACGGATCGCCTTGTACCCACCCTGCACCTTCACGATCTCGCCGCCCGACTCGCGGATCCATTCGGAAGCGATCTGAGATCGAAGGCCGCCACGCCAACAGATGAGGACGCTTGCTCCCTGGGCGATTGCCGAATTCCATCTCGCCACTCGGTCC
>JBEIOW010000581.1:0-1646 GCA_040377385.1 Bacteriovoracaceae bacterium
CGTGCGCGCCACCACGCGCCTCGCGTGGCGGAGATAGCGCTCGACCCCGGAAGCCGAAAGATCTGGAACGCGCGCGCGCGAAGCCTCAAGTCCCTCCGGAAGCTCAGCGTGCCAACGAAAATCAGGCGCGCCAGAATCCTCGGCAGGCCGCAGATCGATTTCCGTCCTGAGCGACGACAACGTCATGGAAAGCGACCCATTGGCGGGAAGATTGAGAGCTCCGTCTTCCTTGCCCATGTATTTGATGAGCGCGATATTCGATGGCGCGGCTACTCGAATCATCCCTGAGACTCTCCCGAAGAATTCGATTCCACCGGCTTCTCCGCGCGCAAACCCGCCTCATCGAGGTCCGCGCAACCGAGAAACCGAAGCCCGCGCCGCTCCATCGCCGAAAGAAACTCCTCCATCCGCAATCTCTCGGGATCGATCGCCACTACCAGAGCGTCCGCCTGCAGGGCGCCAGTTCCTTTCACGCCGAGAATTCCATCAAACTCGAGTGCAAACTGTCGGTCTTCGGTCGTCGCAGGAATTTCCAACCCTTCCGATCGGAGCGTCTCCGCGTAATCCGTGAGCAATGCTCCCAGCGCCACGCCATCTTGCCGCTCCAGAATGTCGGGCACTCGCGCCAAGAGGGGAGCTAACCGTGTCCGGGCCATCGCGATCGGATCGGATTTTTTCCGTCCTAGATCCTGCAAATGGACATGGGTCGCGGCCTTGCGACCCGCCTGCTGGGTGGCGGAGAAAATCCACAGGCGAGACCAGAGCCGCCCGCCACGGGTTTCGCGCTCCGCGGTCATCTCGGTTGGCCCCTGGGGCTCAAAGCGGGTCACGCCGCCAATCCACTGCGCAGCGAGATCGGCGCCACTGGGCGGAATCGGCGCGTCGGCGTAGAGCTCCCGGTAAAATCGGAACGCACTCGCGAGCGGCTCGGAAGAGTCTTTTTGCGGCTTTCGCAAAGAAGAAAGCGCGGAACTAAGGAGCGCGTACTGCGCGGTCGAAGCGCCAAAGCCACCCGCACCTGCAAACGGATCGTCAAACTCGAGCCGCGGCAAGCTCGCCGACAAAGTCGGTTCGCGCTGGATCGCGGATAGAAGCAAGCGTCCCGCAGGACTCTCCGGCGCAACACCGAGCGGGAGTTCTTCAGGGTCGCCTTCGCGCCGCGGCCGAGCCTCGAGCCAAAAGCGCGGACCCAGCGTGATCAGCCAGGCGGGCAGGCCAGCGAGCACGGCGTACTCGCCCAAGAGAAAGACTTTTCCCGGACAGCTCCAGCGGGTCGGATTCATCGCAAGAACCTAAAGGGTGACGGGGGTTTTCGTGTCGAGCGCGCGTAGATCCTGCAAGATCTCGCGCGCGCGGGTCAGGCTGATGTTTTTCTCGGTCTGCAGCACCTGCGTGAGCCGCTCCCGTACTCGCTGAATCTCGTGCACTTCGGCGCCGGCCGCGATCGCTAGGTTAGCGGCGTGCAGATTCATGTGACCTTTGACAATCCCAACGGTCGCAAGCGCCTTGAGCGCGCCGAGATTCTGCACGAGCCCGACGGCCGCGCAAATCCGGCCAAGATCGTCAGAATGCTCGATACCGAGCATCTTTAGGGCGACTCGGGCGGTCGGATGAAGTTTCGTCACTCCACCGACTGTTCCCACGGC
>JBEIOW010000359.1:0-3134 GCA_040377385.1 Bacteriovoracaceae bacterium
ACTGAGGCCGTAGTCGCCGCACTGGGTGCAGAGAACGGCGATCAAGTCGCGATTTCGGGTCAGAGAAGTGAGTACTTCGAGGGTGGTTTTCCTCGCCATTCGGGAAAAGCGCCAGCGGAGGAGACGACCCAGCGTGCGGCTTAGCCAGGGCGGCATGGTTTTCTCTCCAAAGAACCAGGCTCCTGCAAAGCTCGTCGACGAGACGAGCCGGAAGTACCGTCGTAAGGCTCTTTCCTCGCCGGGAAAGGCGGCGATCAAATCTCGGAGAAGGGTTTCTTTGCCTGCCTTGAAATCGAACCGACGACCATCGATGACGGCTCGGTCGTAGGTGTCCTCGATTGCGGCCCACTCGAGTTTTCCGTCAGTAACGTAGTCAAAAACTTTGCGTAGCGGGGATGAGGGATTCTCCACCTGTCCCACGTAGTGAACGCCGACGTCCCACTCGAAACCCTTGCGGCTGAACGTGTGGGTGAATCCTCCCGCGACGGAATGGCGTTCCAAGATCAGGACGCGCTTCCCCCGCCGTGCGAGGAGAGACGCCGCAGTCAAGCCGCCGAGGCCGGATCCGATGATGATGGCATCCCAGGAGTTCACGGGCGTGATCTTCGCTTGGGATGTCGTGGCGAGGAAGGAAATTGCGCTCAATGCCATTGAACGGCTAATGTTCATCGAAATGAAAAAGCCTGGATTAGTCGTGGCCTTGGTCCTCTGCGGCCTGAGTTGGCTGCTGCTGCCTCCCCTGAATGCGGGAACGGCGCTGGATATTGGCGTCTACTGGGACGCCGTTCAGCGTTGGGGAAATGGCCTTTCCGCCTACCAATCTGGCATCCACCTGCAGTTCAAATACTCCCCTTTCACGACTTGGGTCTTCGAGAGGGTGCTCGGAGGCGTATCCCTGCCCGAGGCTTACCGAATCTATCCTTGGGTCATGGTCCCGATTTGGATGGGGCTATTCTATCCGCTGCTGCGCGCTTTTCCGTTTTGGGGCATAGCGGCTTTCGCAATCTGCGCGCCAGCGATCGCCGAAGAGCTCAAGCTCGGCCAAATCAACGCGATTGCGCTCGCGATGTTGGCGATCACGGCGTCCGCCAGGCCAGCGCTGAGGTGGAAACAGGCTTCGCTGGTTGGAGTGGCCCTAGCGATCGGGATTGGGTTCAAACTCTTCCTGGCACTTTGGCTCCCGATGATGCTGATTCGCCGGGAATGGAAAGCGCTCCTTTGCTTTACGGTCGCCCTATTCGCGCTGAACTTTGGGGTGGTCGGGTTCAGGCTGGGGTGGCTAGCGACGTTGCAGGAGAATTGGGAGTGGCTTTCGCACCTGTGGAGCTCGTCCGAAGATCTGCTCGCTTCGCGCTACAATACCTCTTGGATCGGGGTGATGAGCAAAACTGGGCTTGCTCCATTCCTGGTCAAGATGATCTGGGTCGTTCTTGTTGTGGGATGGTTAGGTGGAATCTATCGCTACCGAGCGATGCTGACCCGCGAGGTCAGTGCGGCACTCGCGTATACGGGACTAGCGATCCTCGGACTTAATCCTTTGGTCTGGTCCTATTGGATTTGGCTGGCGATCCCGGCGTTTGCTTGGCTTTGGCTGCACTCTTCCCGTGCGATGATCACGCGTAAAAATTACCGGAGTTTGGTTCTGGCAACAGTTGCCCTCTGGGTCGTCGCTTGGTCCCACCATTCGCGCTTCAACCGCGATGGCGCGATGGCGCTTACGGTTGTTTGGGCGTCGGCGCTGCTGGTCATCCGGTTTGAATGGATCCGCCATCTAGAAAACGACGGGCATCGCGCGGACTGGTTGCCGCGGACTCCCTCATCCATTGGAAGAACGATAGACAAGGTTTGAGGGATTTCACGCATTCTCGAGCAAAGGTTTCTGGCGACTGAAAGAAGCTGGAAGGGAAGTCGATCTCCTTCACGAGATAGAGCCCGTTGTAGAGAAGGAAGTCCGCGTTGGGATGATCAGCAGGGTATCCGATCGGAGTGCGTTTCAGGTCGCGTCCCCGCGGCTCGAACCCAGCTTTCGATGCTCTTCGCACCGCTTCGCGAAACGTGCGGTCGGTCGGCTTCTGCGTGACGCGCTCGCGGAAATGCTCGCGCACAGGCTTGGAGAACGCGTAGCTACCGCAGCCGTAGGCGATGCCGGTCGGGTCAAATCCGATCCAAAGAGAAGGGCCGACCTCCGCGGGGAGCGCCCTGTCTTTGAGCGAAAAACCGACCCAATTTTTGTACGGGCTCTTGTCATCGGAGAAGCGCGTGTCGCGATAGATGCGGCTGATCGACCGGTAGTCGGCGCGCACTCCCGGGAACTCTTTGCCGAGCGGGGTCTTCAATGCATCAATGAAGCTTCGGCAGGGATCTCGTAACGCGGACTCGTATCGACCGCGATTTTTTTCGAACCAATCGCGGTCGTTGTTTCGCTTGAGTTGCCTGAGAAAACGAACGGTGTCTGGCGTGAAACCAGGAGAAGTGTCCTTCATTTTGGGCGTGCTCCGCAGATGGCCATCTTCTTCATCCAGGGCGCGAAGTAGGATTTCTTGAATGGCGGTTTTTCACTGGCGCGAACGGCGATGCCGGTACAGGTGCGTCCGCAAAGAACGCTCAGCTTGAGCACACCGGGTTGCGATGTTCCCCCCATGAAGGAGAGGACACGGCGATGGATCATCTCATCGAGTAAGGTCGCGTAAGCATACTTGGCGAGGCCCTTACCCTGTAGAGGCGCGCTGAAGTTGAGTCCGAGAGAGGCGCTAGCTTCTCCGGCTTGATGAGCGAGATCAAAGGTTCCCAAGATTCTCCCCGACTTTTCGATGACCCATGCGTGTGGTCGCTTTGCTTTTCGCGCCTGGTTAAACCACTTTCTCGTTTGAGCGAGAAACTCTTTGCGCGCAACGAACCACCCGAACTGCGGATTGCGGCTGAACTCGCGGCGAATGATCGAAACGGCTGCGTCCACATCGCGAGAGGATTGAATCGGTCGCGCAACGTAAGGTGCGGGCCAGCCGTTCTTGATTTGCGGATAGTGCTGCTGAAGTTTTCTTCGACACGCGCGGGGCTTTCCGCTGAGGAGAAGACTCTCTGCGTGAACTCCGAATTGCTTCAAGAGGGGGAGGAGGTCTGCCACCCATCCGTCG
>JBEIOW010000268.1:0-4010 GCA_040377385.1 Bacteriovoracaceae bacterium
ACTTCGCGCTCATAGAATTGAGCGATCGTAGCGGGCGCAGGATTGGATCTTCCCAGGCTGACGAACTTCAAGGAACGCACCTCGGGGGGAATTTTTCCTTCTGCTTCCAGACGGTCAAAGACACGGGAAAAGACCAACGGAGAGCTGGAGCGCTGATAGATCACGAAAAATCGGGTCCAGTAGCGGCTCCATTGTCCGCCCAGATCTTTTGGGAATTCCGGACCCAATTCTGGTCGGCTCGGGGTTCCGCGAAAGAGATCCCACTTCCGGCCTTGATCGTCAGTCGCGACAAAGGTCCACCACGCGACGAAGTTTCCTGGTTCTGGCGCGTACATTCGCCAGATTTGAGAGATCTGAAAAAGATGAAAAACAGACGAAAGCGTAGAAGGGAAAGGCGGAAGGACCGGCTCCCGGTTGCGAGCTTGGAAAGAGAAGGCGGTCGCTTGCCAGAGTGCCAGCATCAGCATCAGTCCGAGGCTGAGCTCACGGACTTGGAATGAGCCACCTCGATGGCCATCATCGGTCCGTGAAGAAGTCGAGCGTCCTGGCCAAAGCGCGCTGAGGCAGGCCATGGAGATCCATTGGAAGCTTCCCGTATAGAAAGTCAGTTCGATCCCCAGATGCATGACCAAGAGTGAAAGGAGAGCGGCTTTCCGAAGGCGAGATTTCCAATGAGCTGCCGCGAAGAGCGAGGCAACAAGGAGAAGAGGAGCGCCCCACTCCGTCAGGAGCGTCACCAGACTACCCATTCTGACCAATCCAGTGGGGAGGAGGGAGCTCAGCCAGCGTGCGCTGTCGGTGGCCATCGCGAGGTTCCAGAAAAAATGAGTGGCGTCGAGGTTGGTCCAACTTTCACCGGTCTTGGAGGCGGCGGAGGCTGCGTAGATGATGCAAATCTGGAGCAGGACGGCAAGGCTTGCGACGGAACGTGTAGGACGAAGATCCGTCTGCCCATTTGCCGCATCGATCGACCAGTATCGATTCAACGGGAGAAACCAGGTCCAGAAAAGGAGGAGCGACGCGATGACGTCGCCCGCATTCGCAATCGGCTCGGCACGGTGAATCACCGACAGGTGACACAGCCAGAGCAGGGCTTGGGTCCAGCGCGTTTTCCAGCCACACGCAAAAAGGAGAATGAGACCGCCGAACGCCAGCAGGAAAAGGTCAGACTGCCAGGATTGGGTGAAGAGATTGAGTGGGGTTAGGCCTGCCCAGCCGGAGGGGGGAGAGAGGATTCCGTCGGGATACAGGAACGTCGCGCGATCCCACCAGCGGTGCAGCCATTCATCCATGAGCGCGATGGAAAGCGCGACTCGGAAGAATGAAAGCGCGCGTGGATCGAGTGAAGGAAGTTCAAATCTCATTGGAACCTCCAGGAGCGGATGGTCGCCCGCTGCGGAGGCGCGCGATCAGCGCTGGGTGAGTCCAGAGAGGGAGTGACGTCGATGAGCTCGTCCCAGTAGATTTCCGCGATCCGAAGCCCTGAGTAGCGCGCTTCGGCTTGCAGCTTGAGCCAGTCCGCGAATCGATCACGTTCCCAGGCGCTGCCCGTTTTTCGCAAGTACCAGAGAAAGTTGTAAACGAGGCGATTAGTCTGTCGCCCGCTGGTATTCGGCGCGGCGAGCGTTGGATCGGGCGAGACTACTGGAAATACGGCAAGAGCCTTCCAACGCGGAAAGGATTCCACGATGGACCGAAGGTCGATGCGAGCGCCGGTGGTGGTGGTTGCCGTGAAGATAAAGGTGGTGTCATAGCGGGGCGCGAAGGCCTGCATCCGCCAGTACTGCGACGCCAGCAGCTGATGGTTGATGCGCACGAGCGTTGACGGGCTAAGTGAGCGGAGAGTCGTCGCGATCGCCTGCGGCAAATGGTGTTGCAAAGTCGAGGCGTAGGTTTCGGCGAGACTGAAAAGCTGAACGACCCCAAGCCCGACGACCGCGAACCGCAGTCCGAATTGTCGCGAGGACGAAGCGGTTTCGATCTTCATCGCGGATGTTGGGCGTCCGGAGAGATCCCCTTCTTCGAGGAAGAGCAGGAGCGCGGGGACCAGAATGAGGAAGAAGTCCCCCATGTACGCGCTCGCTGTGAAAAGCCCCTGCGTTGCAAGCAGCAAGCCTACGACCCCAAGGCGCCGCGCGCGCGTTCCGCGAAAGGTAGCTAGGCTTAGCGGCGCAAGCGACCAGGCTGCGAAACTCAACCAAGTGACGAGACGGGTGAGAATGATGGGCCAGTCTTGGATCCAGGCGCTGAGTCCCCAGGCCGTGCAGTCGTAGCGAACGCCGTAGTAAAGCGCCGTTCCGCGCAACCAATCCCCTTCGGAATTGGAGAGCCGCCAGATGAAACCGACGAAGAATAAAGCGAGAACTTGTACACGCAAGGCCGCGACGGCCCAGTTTTGAACATGCGTGGAGGGGATTGCCTTGGGACGTGAGTAGAGCGAATCCAGGCTCCAGCGCGCGCCAACCGGCAGAAACGCACTCCAGAGCAGGAGGAACAGGACGAGCGCATCCCCCTCATACTGAACGCGGAAATTGAAGTGAAGCAGGCTGGCGAAGCCGACGAGAGTGATCCACTTCAGACGATCAGCGCGCCAACCAGCGAAGTAGAGGAGATGAGAGACGAGAAGTGCGCAGAATAAGAACGCCTGCATGGAGGGGAAGTTCACCCCTCGAAACAACGAGAATCCGTAGTCCCCGTACGCCATGGAGAGGATCTGCGGGTGATAGACGAAGTCGTACTCAAGCCAACGTTTGACCCAATCGAGGATCAAATAAGCGCCGAGCAAAAGTCGGAAGATACCCAAGGTGCTCAGCGAGAGGCGTGAGAACGCGGGATTCATCGGTGAGGGACCCCGTTAGCGAGATTTCTTCGCGGACTTCTTCGTGAGCTTCGTACGAGCCTTGCTGCGGACCTTGCCGCGCGGCGTGCGGATCGCGGCCTGCGCCGCCGCTAGGCGTGCGATGGGCACTCGATACGGTGAGCAGCTCACGTAGTCGAGTCCGATCGAATGGCAGAAGGCCACTGAGGACGGGTCGCCGCCGTGTTCGCCGCAGATCCCGACTTTGAGATCGGGGCGCGTGGAGCGGCCTTCCTCGGTCGAGAACTTAAGCAGGCGGCCGACGCCCAGGGGGTCGAGCTGCGCGAAGGGATCCTTCTCGTAAATGCGAGCGTCCAGGTAGTCCTTGAGGAACATCCCTGAATCATCGCGCGAGAGGCCGTATGTCGTTTGGGTCAGGTCGTTCGTGCCGAAGCTGAAGAACTCGCCGTATTTGGCGATCTCTGCCGACGTGAGCGCCGCCCGTGGAAGCTCGATCATGGTGCCGATTTGATAAGCGACCTTTACGCCCGCTTCCTTCATCACGGCTTCGGCTTCTTCAACGCAGTAATCGCGCACGAACTTCAGTTCGCGCCAATCGCCGACGAGCGGGACCATGATCTCGGGAGTGATCTTGAATTTCTCGTTCTTCACGAGTTCACAGGCCGCTTCCATGATGGCCCGCACCTGGGTGCGATAGATCTCAGGGAAGCTGATGCCCAAGCGGCAGCCGCGATGGCCGAGCATGGGGTTGAGCTCATGCAGGCTCTCCGCCTTGCGTTTGAGGCGCTCGTAGGGAACCTGAATTTTGTTCGAAAGCGCGCGTAGATCCGAGTCGTTGTGCGGAATGAATTCGTGCAGGGGCGGATCCAAGAGGCGGATCGTGACCGGCAGACCCTTCATCTCACGGAAGATGCCGACGAAGTCGCGGCGCTGCATCGGGAGGATTTTGGCCAAGGCCTTCTCGCGACCCTCCGATGAGTCGGCGAGAATCATTTCGCGGACCGTGTCGATGCGATCGGTTTCGAAGAACATGTGCTCAGTCCGACACAGGCCGATGCCTTCGGCGCCGAAGCCGCGCGCGACTTTTGCGTCGTGAGGGGTATCGGCGTTCGTGCGCACACGAAGCTCGCGCACCTGATCGACCCAGGTCATGAGTTCCTGGAAGTCTTGGTTGAGCGTCGGCGCGATGGTC
>JBEIOW010000468.1:0-2428 GCA_040377385.1 Bacteriovoracaceae bacterium
ACGAAGGCCAGTCCCGCAGTCTTGCTGTTGGCGGCCGCCTGCGCAAGAGAACCGTGGTACGCGAGCGCGGCCGGAAGAATCATCGTGTCCGTCATCGAGCGCAAGGTGTCGACCTCGATGAGCAGGTTTTTCACGTAGCGCTCAAGACGCACGTGGTAACGAGAGTGCACTTCCGCTTCGGCGAAAACACCCAACCGCGTGAGCATCTCGACTGAGGTCTTGGAAACCAGTTGCGCGAGCGCCTCCGGGGTTTTCCGCAAGTTCAGCAGACCGCGTTTATCTGCTTCTTTCACCCACTCTTCGCTGTAGCCGTTGCCTTCGAAGCGCACACGCTTCGTTTCCTTGGTGATCTCACGGATCACCTCCAGGAAAGCCGCATCTGGCGTTTTGGCCGAAGCGAGCTTGGATTTCAGAAGATCGATCGTTTCGGTGATTCCGTCGGCGACGGCGGCATTCAGGAGCGTTACGGGAAACGCGGTCGAAGCCGATGAGCCCACCGCGCGGAACTCGAACTTATTGCCGGTAAAGGCAAACGGACTCGTGCGGTTCCGGTCCGTATTGTCACGCATGACCTCCGGGATCTTATCCACGCCGAGCGCGATGACGGCCTTTTCGACGCTCGCTCCGGCGACGGCGCCTGACTCGATCTCGTTCAAGATGCGGTCGAGCGAATTGCCAAGGAAGCACGAGATGATCGCGGGCGGAGCTTCGTTTGCGCCGAGGCGATGGTCATTTCCGGATGATGCAATCGCCGCGCGGAGGAGACCCGCGTGTTTGTTCACGCCCTTGAGCGTCGCGCAGAGGAACATGAGGAAACGTAGATTCTCGTGCGGCGTCTTTCCGGGGTCGAGGAGGTTCTCACCGTCGATCTCGCCGCCAGCGACTTGCATCGACCAGTTGTTGTGCTTGCCGCTACCGTTGACGCCGGCAAACGGCTTTTCATGCATGAGGCAGGCGAACTGGTGCCGCTGCGCAACCTTGCGCAGAACCTCCATCACGAGCTGGTTATGGTCGGTCGAGATATTGGCTTCTTCGAAGATCGGTGCAGTTTCGAACTGCGAAGGCGCGACCTCGTTGTGACGGGTCTTGATCGGTACGCCGAGTTTGTAGAGCTCGTACTCGCTTTCGGCCATGAATGCCTGTACACGCGCGGGAATCGAGCCGAAGTAATGGTCTTCAAGCTGCTGGCCTTTCGGCGGCTGGCTGCCCACGAGCGAGCGACCGCTCATCACGAGATCGGGCCGCAGCGTATAGAAGGCACGATCAATCAGGAAGTATTCTTGCTCGACGCCGAGGGTAGCCACGACCCGTTTGACGCCCGCTACGCCCATAAGCTTGAGCAGCTCACTGGCGCGGTTCGACAGCACTTCCATCGAACGCAGGAGACCGGTTTTCTCGTCGAGCGAGTCACCATGGTAGCTGATGAAAACCGACGGAATGCAAAGGGTCTTCGTATTGGCCGTATCCATGATGAACACGGGAGAGGACGGATCCCAGGCCGTGTAGCCGCGTGCTTCAAACGTGGTGCGCATGCCGCCCGATGGAAAGCTGGAAGCATCAGGCTCGGACTGGATGAGCTGAGCGCCGGAGAATTTCTCGAGCGTACGGCCGTGGTCATCGAACGACAGGAATGCGTCGTGTTTCTCGGCGGTGGATCCGGTCTGCGGCTGGAACCAGTGACAGAAGTGAGTGACGCCACGCTCGAGCGCCCATTCCTTGATGGCGTTAGCGACGGCGTTGGCGGTCTCGGGGTCGAGGCGATACTTGGCATCCGGCCCTTGGTCAATGACGGCGACGAGTTTTTGATACGCGTCTTTCGGGAGCTTCTCGCGCATGAGGCGCAGATCGAAGGTATTCATCCCGTAGAACTCGGAGATGCGCAGGCGGCGACCTTTGTCGTCGCGCGGAGGATCGAATTTGCGGGGAGTGCGGGCGTTGATTTCGCGGAGGGCGTCAAAGCGCGCTTGGGCGCCGGAACGAGTGGTCATGGTCAATCGCTTTCCAGCCGGGCTCTCGCCTAGCTCAACGGAATCTCCCTTAGAGTGAGATTCCGCCCGGGGTTAATGGGACGGACGCAATGCCGATCCCAAACCCACTTTGAACGAAGGCTCATTTCCTGGCAAGAGGAGTGAAGCGAGTGCGGCGCCTGAGGCCAAAAAAGCCGATTCCCATCAGTCCTAAGCCCACGGCCGCAGCGGCCAGGCCTTGCTTGAGCATAGGTATCGAGTACTCGACCCTGACCGGTCCGAGAGAAACATCCTCAACAACGACGCCAAGATGCATCGCTAAAACTCGCAAGGTTGGCAACCGCTTGTCGCCTTGCCAGGCTTCCCAACCCATCGCGAAAGGCTGACGGAACGCCAGAACCGCCCCGCCCTTTCCTTCCAGCTCGACCTCGAATCGGTCGTGAACGGGCCTCGTCCAACGA
>JBEIOW010000567.1:0-1784 GCA_040377385.1 Bacteriovoracaceae bacterium
GTCACGACTGGAGCCGCGTTAGTGGGCTCAGTGACGGTCGGTGCGGTGGAGAGGAATGCGCTTTCGATCGTCGTCCCGCCACGGCATCCGCTGATGCCGAGGCATGCGCCGATCGCGAGCGTTAGGAGCGGACTCCGCGCGTTCAAGGCTTCTCCTGGGTCTGGTCACTCGAGGTGTCGGTGAAGATAGGGAGCGACCACTGAAAACCCGCGCCCCATTGATCTTGATTGAGCTCTAATAGCGACGTGTTCTGGCGTCGCGAAGAAAATCCGAAGGTGAATCGAGCCGCACTTGCGTTTGCCGCGCCGAACCGGTGTTCGTAGTAGCCTCCCGCGGAGTAAACTCGACCGCTCGAGACGACGTAGCCATCGGTCGTGGCGCCGCCCACGTAGGCGAAGGTTCCCGCAAGTCCGAGAGCGGATCTCCCTTGTGTGAGGAGCTTTGCCTCCGCGCTCAGACCGAACGTTGGCACGGCGATCGCGTCGATTCCGACTTGCGTGTTAGAAAGCGCGCGAACAAAAAGTTTCTTCCCGTATCCACCGAAGACGCCGAGATGGATGCGCTCGCCGATCGGGAGACTTCCGGCGATCTCAAGACGAGTCAGTGTCTTGGACGTTTCGCCGAGGGTTTTGGCGGGATTGGTCGACGGCTCAAAGCCGATCTTCTCCAGTCCGAACGTGAACGCCGTCCGGAATCCAGAACTCCAGCTTTGTGTCCAGCGCAGGCTCGGCGCGAGTGAGTAGCTCGAGCGGAGGGTGGCGCGCGCTGCATTCGCGATATCCGTTGCCGTGACGGTCACGAATCCGTAGTCGAGGCCGAGTTCGAGGGTTTGCGGTGGAGATAATTCCGTCGCGATTGAAGCGGGAATCGGTGTCGCGACGGCAGCAGGTGCCGCGGCCTCTGCGAGTGGTGCCGCGGCGGGAGCTCTCGGCGCAGTTTCCGTCGATGGGGCGAGGAGGATCGTTTGACCGGGATAAATGAAGTGCGGATCCTCGATCCCAGGGTTGAGCGCGAGCGTACGCTGAAGCGCGCCGTTTGGCCCCCAGATCCTTCCGGGGATCACCTTCTGCACGATCTCTGACAGCGTCTCTTCCGCCCGCACGAGATGCTTCAGAACCTCATCGGCTTGCGCAATTTCGCCCAGCAGACCGCCGAGCGTCCAGCTGCCGAGGATGAGGATAAAGGTATGGACTCGTTGGCTCATAGGATCCCACCCATCGGATCGGCAAGAAGGGGGGGCCAATTGAATCCTTCGTTAAGGATTACTCATGGATCCTCATGGATGAGGAGAGGAGCGATGAGATCGAGCTGAGCGGGGCCCCCGGATTCAGATCTTAATCGAGCGCCAAAAGTGCGGCGGTTTCTTCCGGACTGAATTCGCCCCAGGTGAGGCCCGTGGACGGGGTGGCGCCTTTGCGTCCAGAGCCGGGAGCGCCGGTAATCGAGCCGGCAAAGGAGCTCGCCGTCCCTTCGGGCTTGAGGATTCCTTTGCGCGCTTTCTCTAGAACTTCCTGAAGATCCGCGGGCAGATCGCAATCGTAGCGGACGTTCAATCCCGTGATCGGGTGAACAAACTCTATCCCCGCAGCATGCAGGCAGTGACGGCGGTGCAGAACGGCGGCTTCGGCTTCGGCCGTGAGCTTCGTGCGGTCGTACCAGCGAAGGGCTTCCTCTTCGGGCATGCCGTAGAGTTTGTCGCCCACGATCGGATGACCGACGTGATCCAGATGCACGCGTAGCTGATGCTGGCGCCCAGTCTCGGGGAAGCATTCGACGAGCGAAAA
>JBEIOW010000578.1:0-1691 GCA_040377385.1 Bacteriovoracaceae bacterium
GTCCCGCGGCCGCGCGAATGAACGTCGCCTGACCTTTGGCCGGGTCGATGCGGCCCACGAGGCCGATCACGAGTGTCTCGTCGTCTGCGCCCCAGGTTTCGCGCTGCTTACGCGCGTCCACGCGCTGAGGATCAAAGACGCTAAAGTCGAGGCCCAGATTGGCGACCTTGACTTGCTTCTCACGGATCGCGTGGGTCGCCAGCACGTTCTCGCGCAAGGTTTGACTCATCACCACGAGCGAGTCGACGCGCGCATAGAGCGCGCGGTGAAAGAAATCGCGCTTGGAGTGGCCATTCATGATGTGGCGAGAAACGAACAATCCCACCTGCGGCTGATTCCACAGCCAAGGCGTGATGGAGCCCAGCAAAGTCGGCTGGTGAACATGCAGAAGATTCATCCCTTCATCAAAGAGGCGAATCAGAACTTTGCGGAGCTTGAAATCAAAGAGATCTCGCGGGCGAAAATCAATCGGAACGACCTTCACCTCGGTCCGGTGCGCGAGGTGTTCGTGAATTGGGCTGCCTTCCAAACAGAGCACGCGCACATCCAGGCCGAGCGAGCCGCGATCGATCGCGTCGTGCGCGGCGACCTGCTCCAAGCCACCCCAAGAATGGGAGAGACAAACCACTCCTTCGTGCAAGCGCGGCGATAGCGATTCCACGAGCTCGGCGATTTCGCCGCGCGTGTGGAGCTGCGCCTGCGCACGTTGCTCAGGGGACGGGTTGGCCGAGGCCTGCGCTGTAGAGTGCTCGTTGCTGGAGCCGGTCTCCACGTTGGATTTCCTCCCAAAGATTTTCCGGAGAGATGCCCCGGAGGCAGATCAGCTGCCGCTCCGGTGGATTTAAACAGACATTCGCCTCACATGGCCAGCAATCCACAGGATTGAAGGTCACTTGGACGCGTCCGGGCCCGATCGGCGTAGTGCGTCGCGGATCCGCCGCTCCACAAACGATCTGAACAAACGCCCCGCAAAGCGACGCCACATGAGCGAGGCCCGACTCGTTGGTCACCGTAAACCGAGAATGACGGAAAACATCGACCAATGTCGGTACCGGACCCGTCGCGACCCAGTTCTGCAGTCCGGAATCCCGGTCCGAACACAACTCATCTGCCAAGGGCGCCTCTTTGGGTCCGCCCACTACGAGGCCCTTGAGTCCGGTCGCCTGATGAATTCGCTTCGCCAGTAATAGAAACGACGAAGCCGGCCAGCGCCGACTCTCGGCGGTCGCGCCCGGCGCAAGCACCCAGTAAGGATCTGTCGGGGGAGCCAGGCGCGAAGTTTTTGGTCCGACCGGCCATGCGTCGCGATCGGGGAATGCGCTCAGCACCCCGGATGAGCCCGGGTCGAGCTCATTTTCGGGTGGCGCACCCCAAAAAGTCCTCGCTCCCGAACGCGGAGCGCCGCCCTTCGGCAGAAGATCCAGATACGCTTGCGCGCGGTGACGCTCAGGAGTGTCATCCCAGTCGCGCGCCTCCGTGAGGAGAAGGCCCCGGCCCTCCGTTCGATAGCCCACTCGTACGCGAGCCTTTGCGCGAAAAAGCAGCCAAGCCGAGGAGAGAGAATTGGGGAGCGAGTAAGCGAGATCCCACGGTCCGAGCTTTCGCAGCTCGCGCCCCTCGGCCTCCAGCACTCCCCACTTTTCACGGATCGCCTCTGTCGAGGGACGCGCCATGACGTGCACGCGGTCCAC
>JBEIOW010000528.1:0-2017 GCA_040377385.1 Bacteriovoracaceae bacterium
ACGAGAGACCCCATATCGTCGGTGTTCTGATTGCCGGAAGTGTTTGAGACTTGGGTGACGGTGCCAGAAGAGTCCGCTTTGAAGATCTTCGCCTTCGCGTTCCTGTTGAAAGCACCGAAATAGAGATGGTCGTCGAAAACGGTAAGCGAGGTGACCCCATCTCCCAGTCCCTGGTTGTTTGCGGTATTGGAGATTTGAGTAATCGCGCCAGCCGTGTCGAGCTTGAAAAGCTTGGCTTGGTCTGAAGCATTGAGTGCGGAGAAGTAGAGTTCGCCACGGTACTCGGTCATGTACTGGGGATAATCATCTTGAACGTGTGAATCACTGGTATTGGAAACCTGAACGACGTTTCCGGCTGTGTTCACCTTAAAGAGTTTAGTGATTTCGTTGCGGTTGTTAGCCCGGAAGTACAGTTCTCCATTGAAGACCGTCATCGCGGAGACGGCATCACCTATCTCCTGGTCATTGGTCGTATTGGAGACTTGGGTCACCGCGCCCGCAGCACTCACTTTGTAAAGTTTGCTCACCGTGTCCGGATTGCGTGCCGTGAAGTAGAGCTCACCATTCAGTTCCACGATTGAAACCGGAGTGTCGGTGCCAGCGGGGTTGTTTGAGGTATCCGCAACTTCGGTAATTCGGTAACGCCGAACGGGAACAGAATTGCTCAGGGTCGCTTGAAGAGGGCCCTCCGTACCGTCATAGGCTTTGACCTGGAGACCGCCACTTGTAGTGAGGTCGACATTGTCAAAAGCCATTTGGAAGTTCGAGCAACTCAGGGCCGTGTCAAAGGGAGCAAGTACCGCACACTCTCGCTGTGCGGAACTTGCGGGGTAATTCGCCGTTACTCCTGCGACGATCGGGTACTCATCGGTTCCATCGAGACCGAGCGTCCCTTCGAGCGCCGGACTCGAGCCGCCAATGGCCGGAGTGTCGCCACCCAGAATCGGAGACGATCCGTCGAGTGCAGGGACGGATCCCGCAAGTGCGGGTACATCGCCGCCCAACGCGGGCGCGTCTCCTCCCACAGCCGGTACGACGCCGGCGACAAGCGAGTGCTCAACCGAGACGATGGGAGCATCGGTCGTGAGGGTGACCGATACGGGCGCAAGGCTGATGGGAAGAGGGATGCCGATGAGGCGCATCGCGCAGCCGCTCAGAAGCAATGAGGGCCCAATGACGATCGTCATTAGGCAGGAGTGCATGGACACCTCATTATTTTCGCAGTTTGGGGAAGGCTTCGCAAGGAACGCAAATTCGCAGAAATCGCCGCCAATTCGGAGGCTTGAGGGCTTCTTCATTTGCCGGTACTGCTGAGGCGAGGCGAAACTCTTCTGCTCTCCTTTGGAAAGGACTCGTTAAGCCGCTTGCCCAATTTGCCGGTCCTCATCCCTCAGCATTTAGTAGAGTCGCGTTTGCGTGCCGCGGAGCTTGCTCTTCGACAGGCATTGAGTGGCTTGGAGGCGCAGTTGCGTGAGTATGAAGAAACCGAGCAGCCCGAGTACGATCGTTGGCTGCGTCTAGAGTTCGGCCCCCTCTTCGCGGAGTTGGAAGAGCTCGATCAGAAAATCCGTGAGCGCGCTCTCTTCATTCGCCGTATCGAGGCTGGAATCGCCGCCGGGTATCTTCCGCGCGAAGCGCTCTATCTCGCGCGGGGAGGCTCGGAGACGGATCCCGATCCGGAGGAGGGTCGCGGCGAAGAAGTTGAGGCGCGCAGACGAGCCAAGCGCGAAGCCAAGCGTGAGCTGCGACGAGAAGCCAAGCGGCAGAAAAAAATCGATTCTCCCTCTCGTTCCGCTGAGCAGCAGAATGATTCCGCTCAAAACCAAGCGCGACGCCAACGAGTTGCGCTTTACCGCTTACTCGCGAGAAGGCTCCATCCCGACTCGCACGAGCGGATTTCGGATCGAGCGCGCGCGGTTTCGCTCTGGCTAGAAGTGCAGTCCGCCTACGAACGCAGCGATCTGGAACGATTGACGGCGATCGCCGCATGGCTCGACCTTGCTGAAGGCGATGAGCG
>JBEIOW010000151.1:0-5616 GCA_040377385.1 Bacteriovoracaceae bacterium
AGAACAAGAGTTCTTTTCGCCGATCGAACTTGTCCTCGCGCCTGCGCAGAAGGAAAGACCCTGGCTACGCATTGATCCGATTCACCGCTGGCTAAACATTTATAACTATTCCTACGTAAAGGGATCGAAGTTAGCTCCGGCTCAGACAAGAGACCCTCTCTCCTGGTGTAAAATCTTGAGCAGCACCGAACTCTACCGACGTGTGGTTGCAGAGAATAAAGCCATAGCAGCCAAGCGAAGGCAGGAATCGGGATCGGGTTCAGCCTCAGGACCGGCATCTAAATCCAATGCCGGAAAAATTGGCTGGGGATTTAACCCCCACACTGGAAACCACTCTCCTCAAGTCAACGTTGGAATCGGAAATGGGCTTGCAGTGGAAGTCAGCAGTGGCACGGTCTTCGTGCCGCTCCCAGGAGTCGGTGGGCAGTAGCGCTCACGCCCAACGTGTGGGCAGATGCCTATCTCTTAGACACCCCTGCGTCGGCTCTGAAGAAGGCAAGTCCCTGTAACCATTGAATCCGCCAGGGTCCGGCGCTGGTCTCGCGTTTGCTACTTCATCCCCGGGGAAGTCAATCGGGGGAGTGTCCATGAATCCAAGAATCACGCTCATCGTCTTTTCGACGACGCTCGCCGCCTGCGGCCAAGCCTCTTCTTTTTACTCCAAGATGGAGCTGCGTTCGGCGCCCGCCTGCCGCCCAGTCGTGGGAAAAGTCGATCCCGTGGAGAACCTCGATCTGCGTTGGGACTGGGCTAGCTCCAGTCAGCCACAGTTCAACCAGAACATGGCAACGCCGATGGTCGCCGACATCGACGCGGACGGAGTGTCGGACTTGATCTTCAGCACCTTCACGACCAGTCAATACGGGCAGACGGGCGTCCTGCGCGTGATCTCCGGAAAAGACGGTTCAGAAATCTGGTCCACCCATCGATCCGACGACGTGCGACCTTTCGGCGCGGCCGCACCCGCCATTTACGACCTCGATCGCGATGGCAAACCTGAGATCCTCGTCGCAGCAAAGGCGCTCGGAGACACCGTGACCGGACTGGCGATCTATGACGACCACGGCGCTCTGCTCGCCTTCCGCGCGATCGCGGGGCTGTCCTCCACGGTCATGATCTCCGTCTCAGATATCGACGGAGACGGAAAACCAGAGATTCTCGCGGCCACGGCCATCGGAGTCCTCTATCCGCTTAATCCGGGCGACTGGAGCCTCGGTGCCGCAATCGCCACTTCAGTTTTGGGAACGGCCGAGCTAGTCGCTACAAGTCCAGGCCAAGAGATCGTTACTTCCACCGCCGTACTTTCCTCGCAGGGAAGCAAGCTTTTTGACCTTCCTTCCACACTCGCCGGGGCATCATCGGCGTCGCCGCACGGGATTGGCTTTGGTCGCTTCGATTCGGATGCCAGTACCGATTTCGTCATCGTGCGCAACGTTCCGCTCACCGTCACGCTCATCAGCGGCACCACGGGTACGCGCATCGCGGAATGGGTTGAGCCACAATCAGACCAAGAAGAATGCAAGCTCCGCAAAGGCACGCTCGTCTCGAAGTCGGGGGCGCCAAACGTCGGCGACATCGACGGCGATGGCCGCGCGGATGTGACTCTAGCGGGAGCCTGCCGATTCTATGCTCTCAGAAACACTCCGTCGAAGCTCGATGCACATTGGTCGATAGTCACGCGTGACTTCAGTTCCGCGGCAACCGGTTCATCCGTGTACGACTTCAACGGCGACGGCCGGGTCGAAGCGCTCTATAACGATGAACTTTTCTTCCGCATCCTCGATGGACGGACGGGCGCCGTCCTATACGAACTCCCGAACGACAACGGAACACTCTGGGAGAACCCGGTCGTCGCCTCGTTGCGCGCGGGGGAACCCGCCTCGATTATCTTGAGCGCCAACAGCTACACGAATTATTTCAACGCTGCCTTTCCCGGCCAGCAGGAAGACTCGATCCGCGGCATCAACGTCACCGGAATCCGCGTGATTCAAGGTGGAGACAACCTCTGGATGCCCACGCGAACGCTGTGGAATCAGCATCTCTACACGATCACGAATGTTCTAGAGAACCTGCAGTTGCCCGGTCTGGGCTTAGACTTCATTTCGCTCAGCGACCGCACTCGGGCCAATATCCCAAACGTAGTCGAGCACTGCGTCTTTGACTGAAGGAGAGCGACTCAGCGGCGCTTCTGAGAATTCTTGAGCATATCCATGGCGGCCTTGAGCTGAGCATCGCGTCCGCCGCCCATACCGCCCATTCCGCCCGCGCCACCCATCATGGACTGCATCTGCTTCATGGCGTCGGCCATGTTCTTGGCGTTCGGGAACGCCATCTTCAACATCTGCTCGCTCGCGGTTTTGAGCTTAAGGAAGACGAAAATATTGACCCCGGTGAGGAGCGCGACAAATACCCAGCTGATGATGACCCAAGTCGACATAGTGCCCGCAACCTATAGCCGCGGATGGCTTTGGTAAACCCTTTTTTGAGCACCCCTTCTTGAGCGAACGGCCGCTCAGTGGAGCGTCGTTTGGAGGGTTTTCAGCTCCGCGAGCATCAGGTCGCGAACCCGGTCCCGAAGCGCCGGCACGTCCTCGATCGTCAGTCCTTGGGTCGAGACCGGCGGAAGGAACCGGAAGCGGACCGTACCGGGAAGAAGCTTCCCTGCCTTGGAGTTCACAATCGGGGCAATGGGTGAACAGAGGATGGGCGTGATGGGAACCTGCGCCTCAATCGCCATATAGAACGCGCCCTTTTTGAAGGGCAGCATTCCCTCACCCGAACGATTGCGCGTGCCTTCGGGAAAAATAATCACGTTGGCCCCGCGCCTGCGGATGGCTTCAACTACCTCGCTCAGGCCGGCCACCGCGCGAGTTCGGTTGTGGCGGTCGATCATCACGTTGCCCGCGGCCCAGAAAAGGACTCCGAAGAAAGGCACCCAGATGAGTTCCTTCTTCCCGATGATGAGCGTGCGATCGGGACAGATCCATCCGAACGTACCCACATCCATCGCACTCTGGTGATTGGCTACGTAGATCGTGGGCTGTACGGCGTGTTTGTACTCTTCCCCTTCGACCACGATCCGCATTCCGGCGATACGCTGCACGCCCCAAGACATCATCCGACCAATGTCCCGGTCGTTGTTTAGGCTCTTGCGACGAACCAAAGAAATCGGCACGTAGACCAGCGTCGTGAAAATGAGCCAGAGCGAGATCAGCACGAACTTGAAATAAAAACCGACTCGACCCATCGCTCAGCGCCTCCGGCTCGCGGCAAAGGCCTGGAGATAGCGGCTCGAAATCTCTCGCCCGATCTTTCGGTGGAACGCGAGACTGTGCTCCGACAGTTTACGTAAATTCACGCCGGTCTTGACGCCCATCCCTTCGAGCATGAAAACGAGATCTTCCGTGGCGAGATTTCCCGTCGCGCCGGGAGCGTAAGGGCAACCGCCCAAGCCGCCCGCCGAGCTGTCCACGATGCGGATTCCGTGCTCCAACGAGCGAAGCGTGTGTGCGAGCGCGGTTCCGCGAGTATCGTGAAAATGAACCGCGAGCTTCTTCGCGCCGTGAGCGCGAATCGCAGCCGGAATGACGGCATCCACTCCTTGGATCGTCGCCGCGCCGATGGTATCGCCGATCGAGATCTGCTGAACGCCCAGGTCCGCGAGCCCGTCGATGACCTTAAGCGCCGCCTTCGGCTTGATTTTTCCTTCGTAGGGACACTCAAAAACGGTGGAGACGTAGCCGCGCACCTGCATTCCCCACGCACGCGCATGACGGACCACTTTCCCGAACTCCCTCAGCGAATCCGCGATCGACATCCCGATATTCTTGCGATTGAACGTCTCGCTCGCGGCCGTGAAGACGGCGATGCCAGTCGCGCCGGACTCCATCGCACGCTCCAAGCCGCGTAAGTTCGGCACTAACGCCCAGAAGTTCGCCCGGGGCGCGCGAATCTTGCCGGCGTGCAGCGCTTCGTACAGCTTCTCCGTGTCTTTCATCTGCGGAATACGATCAGGGCGCACGAAAGCCCCAAGCTCGATCTCCCGCAAACCCGAAGCCGCAAGGCCGTTCACGAACTCGATCTTGCGCGCCACCGACAACGCGCGCGGTTCGTTTTGCAGCCCGTCTCGCGGACCGACTTCAAAAACCGTGACGTTCATTTCTTTGCTCCCACTTCCGCTTCCACAGCGAGATCAACGAACCGATCCCCGGGCGAAAGCTGCTGCCCTTCCTTCACGAGCACCGCCTGAATGGTTCCAGCGAACGGTGCCTTCACGGCGAACTCCATCTTCATCGCCTCGACGAGCACCAGCGGATCCCCTTCTTTGACGATCGCGCCCGCACGCACGAGCACCTTCCGGACTTTTCCCGGGAACTGCGCGATCAAATCCGCGTCGCTCGTTCCGGCGCCGCCCGCGGCGCGCTGGTCCTGCACATCACCGAACCAAAGGTGCCCTCCCAGCGAGACGCTGAGCTTGCCTCGCGACTCGCTCGCTAGGAACCGCACACGCTCGTACGTTCCATCCGCGCGCAAGCGCTCGGCGAGCACCCAACCTCCCGGCCGCGAGGTGAATTTCCAAGGTGCTCCGTTCGACGACCCCGGGCGCGGCAGTTCGTTCTTGGACCCGTATGCGCGGTAGATGGGTTTCATGGATTCGCTCCTTTAGACCAAGGAGAAGGATGAGACGTTTTTCCGCCCGCGCTCGATGCCCCGGAGCTGGAGGACAGCCGCGCGTACCCTTGCGCGCGCAGATCCGCGAGAAGCCCCAAGTCCTCGGCGGATGGCTTCGGAGCGAAAGTTCCGAGTTCCGCCTCGAGAAAGCCCGTGTGCACGCGACCTTCCGCGACGCGAGGATGCGCGGCGATGGCTTGGAGATAAGCGTGATTCGTACCCATGCCGAGCACAACCGTCTCATCGAGCGCATAGCGCATGCGCGCGATCGCGTGCGCGCGATCGGGGGCATGTACGATGATCTTGGCGAGCATCGAGTCGAAACCTGTTCCGACGGTTTGCCCATCTTCGATTCCGCTGTCGACGCGGATACCCGGACCCATCGGCCAGCGGAGTCGGTCCACCCGTCCGGGGGTCGGCAGGAATCCTTGCGCCGGATCTTCCGCGTAGAGACGGACCTCGATCGCATGCCCGCGAGGCGCCGAGACCTCCGTCAATGCGGCGCGAGCCGGTTCGATCGCTTGCCTCAGCTGCGCGCAGACGAGATCGATCCCGGTCACGAGCTCCGTCACCGGATGCTCGACCTGAAGGCGGGTGTTCATTTCGAGAAAGTAAAAACCGCCTTCGGCGTCAACCAGGAACTCAATTGTTCCGGCGCTACGATACTTCGTGGCCTGTACGAGCTTGAGCGCGGCGGCAAAGAGTCCCTGCCGCGTTTCATCCTTGAGGTTGGGAGCGGTCGCCTCTTCCCAGACCTTCTGGTGACGGCGCTGTAGTGAGCATTCGCGCTCGTGAAGGTGAACGCCACCGCCCTTCCCGTCACCAAAGACCTGGATCTCGATGTGACGAGGCTCAAGCACGAGGCGTTCGAGAAACATCGTCCCGTCGCCGAATGCGGATAAGGCCTCGGCCGACGCGCTTTCGGCGGCCGCGAGAAATTCCTCC
>JBEIOW010000521.1:0-2067 GCA_040377385.1 Bacteriovoracaceae bacterium
CAATCAGGACATCGGCTTTTTCGACCCAGGGGCGGAAGCGGTTACGCTCGCTCTCTAGAGAGAGATCAAACAGGAGCTGGGTTTTCTGGGCGTTGAGGTCATCGTAGTAGATTCCATTCGCCATTTCGCGCGCGGGGTCAGGTCGAGCCGGGCTCTCTACCTTGTAGACGCGAGCGCCCTGGCTGGCCAGCAGCTTGCCTACGTAGGGCCCTGGCAATAAGCCGGAGCAATCCAGGACGGTAAAGCGAGATAGGGCGGAATTCACCTCTTTCCCTTACCACATCGGAAAGGGTATCCGAGGAAGGATGCAAGGACAGGTCGCGATCGTTACGGGTGCGGGTCGAGGAATTGGGAGGGCGACGGCTGTTCAGCTCTCTTCGCTAGGCGTCCATGTCCTCTTGGTGAGTAGAACTGTTTCTGAGCTAAACGAAGCTAAACGCGCTTGCGAGGCGAATGCGGAGCCGGGAGTTCGGATCGGCTTGTTCGCAGCGGACCTCTCTCAGCCCGGCGCGGCGGTGGAGGTTTTTAGGGAGGCGAGAAGGCAGCTCGGATCTCCTTCAATCCTGATCAACAACGCAGCGATGGCACCCGTGCGAGGAATCGAAAAAATCGATGCCGAGCTCCTCGACCAAGTTCACGCGCTGAACGTTCGGGCCCCGATGTTGCTATCCAAGGAATTGTTCCTCGAATGCCGGCAAGCAAAGCACGGGGGAGCGATCGTCAATCTGTCCTCATTGGGAGGATTGAGAGGCACGGAGAAGTTTCCTGGTTTCGCCGCTTACTCCGCCAGTAAGTTTGCGGTGGTGGGTATGACCGAGTGCTTGGCCGTAGAGGGGCGTGAATTGGACATTCGCGTGAACTGCATTGCGCCTGGAGCGGTGGATACGTTGATGTTGCGACAGGCGGCGCCGAATCTCAAGACCCGTACAAAACCCGAAGATATTGCGGAGATCATTTCTTTTCTCTGTGACAGCAGTCGTTCTGGCGGGGTCACTGGCGCTGTGATCGACGTGAATAGCAATATTTGAACTTAGACTTTTTAACTGAAGGACGACTCACATGAAACGGAAGAACCCAAAGAAGTCGCACCCTCTCCCTATTCAAGGTCATTACCGGGCTTTTATTCGTAAGGAAGCGCTGAAGTTTTCTTCGGCTCATATGACGGTTTTTCCGGATGGCACCAAAGAGGCCTTACACGGGCATAACTACCGGCCCGAAGTTGCCGTAGACCTGAGCGACGTGAGCCTAGAAGCCATGGTCCCTTTCGCGAAGTTCAAAGAAGCGATGAAGGAAATAAGTCGAAAGTGGGACGAGAAGGTTTTGCTTCCTGAGCTCTGTCCCTTCTTGAAGATCGTCAAGCGCTCGGCGCGAGAGACTGAAATTCTCATGTGTGGGAAGCGGTATGTCTTTCCGTCCGAAGAAGTCGTTTTTCTTCCCGTGGACAACATCACGACAGAAACTTTGGCGGGGCGGTATTGCGCTGAGCTGCTGGAGCGTCTCTCCGGACAGCTTCAAAAGGGCCCGATTCTGGGGATTGAAGTACGTGTCGATGAAATCCATGGACAAGGAGCGAGCTTTCGCTGGGTTCGGTAGAAGTTTCCAGGTGGCTCGTCAAATAGCTGACGCACACTGCATGAGTTGGGACAAAGTTGCCTCTTGAGTGATGGTGAGACTCATTGAAAAATAGGGGTTCAATTCAAAAGCAGTGAACCTTTTTCTTCAGCCTGAGGAGGCACTTTTCGTGAACCTATCCCATCTATCTTCCAGAACGAAATCCACGCTCATCGGATTCGCTCTTCTCGCCACCGCTTCGGCGATCGTGGTCGCTTGCGGCGGTAGCCCTGCCCGCGAAGGCAATAACTACGCAGGCCCAGGATCGCGCTACACGATGAATTTCAACGGCACCAACTTCACGTTGTCCGAACTGGAAGCGGGTTGGTCCGGGTCCGGTACTTGGTCCACCCTTTCTTCGGGCTTCAAGAAGATGACGATCTCATCGATGACTGGAACCGGCGGCCCAGCGGTCGGCGACTCGGCTTACGCGCTCGATGTTCCAGGCGTGGTTAC
>JBEIOW010000487.1:0-2317 GCA_040377385.1 Bacteriovoracaceae bacterium
CCAAGAAGGAGAGTCGCCGTTCGACCTGCTGGAAAATCTCGGTCGCGATCTTCTTTTGTGCGGCGGTGAGTTTGAGCGAACGAATCCAGGCGAGGGAGTCGATGATGGGAAGCTCGAGGACCTTCGGGAAGTTGAGTTCACCGACGCGCACGGCGAGCGCGTCCGCTTGGAGCCGCGAGCCGAGGCACACTGGGCAGAGAGACTGGCTCTGGTAGCGCCGAATGAAGACGCGAATGTGGAGTTTATATTTCCACTTCTTGAGCTCTTCGAAACATTGCCGGATTCCCGGGAAGCGGTCGTGATTCTTCTCGTCGCTCGGGTCGCCGTCCCAGAGGAGGCGGCGTTCGCTTTGCGTGAGTTCGCGGTAACGCTTGCCGATCGATATGCCGTGGCGTTCGGCGAAGCGGAACATCTCGGACTGCCAGTCGGAGAAGGAGGGCTTGGAGAACGGATCGATCGCGCCGTTCTTCAAGGTCTTGGACGGGTCCGGAACGACGAGTCCTTCGTCGAGTTCAAGCGTGTAGCCAAAACCGCTGCAGTGGGAACATGCACCGAGTGGGTTGTTGAACGCAAAGAGCTGCGGCTCAGGCTCGCGGTACTCTCGGCCGCAGCCGATGCAGGCGTAACGTGCGTCGAACGTCTTGAGTTCAAAGCTGTCGAGATCGTAGAACGCCACGCGTCCTTTACCGAGGCGAAGTCCTTGGTCGATTGAGTCAGCCAGACGGGAGCGGGTCTCGGGATCATCGAGTGCGGTGACGCGCAGGCGGTCAACGACGACGAAGAGTCGGCCGCTTTCGGCAGCGTCTTTCGGGAGTTTAAGGAAGGCGGGAGTGCCGAGTTCGCCGAGATCGAGAGAAACCGCTTCGGCACCGGCTTTCGGGAGATAGACGGCACGTTGAAACCCTTGCTCGCGAATCACTGAGAAGAGGGCGTCGAGCGTAGCCGGGCCGAGCGTCTTAGCTTTGGATTTCGGAGGAGCCTTTTTGCCTCCCGACGACTTCTTCTTGCCCTTCGTTTTTTTGGGCGGAGGAACGTCTCCTTCGCGCGCGCCTAGCGGGGCGAGAAGATAGGCCTTCTTCTTCGGTAGCCAGTCCGTTCCCCATTCCACGAGTGTCTCGGCGGAGATCTTCTTTACTTCCGTACCGCAGTCCAAGCAGAAGGTCCGGCCGACTTTGGCGTAGAGCAGCCGGAGATAATCAACGATCTCCGTTTGCGTTCCGACCGTGCTGCGTGAGTTGACGACGTGATTTTTTTGTTCAAGCGCGATTGCGGGCGGAACGCTCTCGATGCGGTCGAGCTCGGGTTTGGGCATCTTCGCCAGGAACTGCCGAGTATAAGTGGAGAGACTCTCGACGTAGCGGCGCTGGCCTTCCGCGTAGAGCGTATCGAAAACCAGCGAGCTTTTCCCGCTGCCGGACAAGCCGGTGACCACCGTGAGCTCACGGAAGGGGATTTCGACCGAGATGTTTTTCAGGTTGTTTTGGCGCACGCCGAACAACCGGATGGAGCGGGGTTTTGTCATGGTTTCAGCGGGCTGCCTAAAACTTATACAGGACCTTATACAGCGAAACTGCTCAAGTTTTTCAGTGATTTCCGTGAGGTTCAAGCGATTTCAGGGACTTAGGCGGGGCGCTCCGGTACGGCCCCGGGGAGGGTCGGTTGGCCCGCAGCTTGCTCATGGACGGCGGTACTTGTTGGGCCCAAGGAGCGTTCTCTGGGCTGCGACCGAAATGATTCGGAGTGGATTTTTATGAAGCACGTATTTTTCATCCTCTGTGGAACCGCTCTGGCCATGGTCACCTTGACCGTAGCGGAGGCTGCCGTGCCTCGCGCAGGGCAAACCCTGGACGATACCGCCATTGTGGGCTCGCTGAGCGAGATCCGGATGGGGAAGCTGGCCCGACCTGACTTCGATGATGATCTTTCGACCTTAGCTAAGCGGGAGCGTCTCTATCGGGAAAGCCTGCCATCGAGCCAAGCCGCGACGGTTCGTCGTGTGGTGCGACCATCGGTGGACGATCCAATGCTCCAAGCCCCTATCCAGCGCGTACAGATGCAGAATTACCAGTACTCGGCTCCCACCATGAAGAAGGCCCCCGCGAAGGTCCGCGCGCGCAAGCCAGCGCCTAAGAAGGCCGTTCGTCCGACCCAGATCCGCGCGCGTGCCTATCCGCAGGGCAAACATAACTTTGTCTTGCAGTGAATTTTCGTGCAGGTCGCACGAAAATGCACCGCCTGGGTCTGGCGATGGCGCGAGCCACGGTTCGCGACAGCAGGCGGCTCGCATGCTTCGCTTCAGTGCGATGTCGGGCGAGGG
>JBEIOW010000098.1:0-6997 GCA_040377385.1 Bacteriovoracaceae bacterium
AAGGAGAACGTATGAACAAGCTGATCCCGCTTTGCCTCCCCGTCCTATTTGCCCTTGGCTGCAGCAGCATGCCGCCCGTGAATGATTTCCCCGCCACCGCTAGCCCCACTCAGGAAACTCAGCGCCTCGCCGACGACCTCAATGTCGCGCGCGCAGACCAGGTGGATGCCGTCGCTCCTGATCTCTTCGAAAAAGCGCAAAGCCGCCTCGCGGACGCTCAGGGCAAGAGAAACGACCAAGACGACGCGCGCGGAATTCTCCGCACCGTCGCTGAAGGGCGGGCCTACCTAGAAAGAGCCATCGAGATCAAATCGCGCTCCAACAGTGAGCTCGAGCCTCTGATGACCGCGCGCCAAGCGGCGATCAAAGCGGGCGCAGCCACTCTGCAGAAGGACGCGATGTCTCGCGCCGATGACGATCTGGAAGATCTGGCCGAGCCTTTCCGCGACGGTAAAGCATCGATTAATCGCGAAAAACGCGCCGAGCTGCAAACTCGCTATCTTGAAATTGAGCTGAACTCGATCAAAGAGCGTAACCTCGGCCCCCTCAAAGCCCAGATGCGCGCGGCGGAGAAAGACGGCGCTAAAAAGATCGCTCCCCGTACCTATCTCCAAGCCGAGAAGAAACTCGCCGACGCCGAGGCCTATATCAACCAACAGCGACACAACACCTCCGGCATCGACGCCGTCACGCGTGAAGCGACCGCTTCAGTTGGCCTCGTGAATCAAATCGTCGTGCGTTCCCGCGACGCCAAAGGGATGGACACTGAAGAGATCGCACTTCAAGAGCTGAACGCAGAAAAGGCCATTCAGTCTCGCGACCGTGCGCTGACGCAAAAAGACCAGGCGCTGGGTGCAACCAGCGACCAACTCAATCGCACCCAAGCGCGCCTCGGTGTCGTTGCCGGTCAGAAGGGCAAGCTTGAACAAGAACAGGATTTCAACCGTCTCTATGACGACGCTCGCAAGAAGTTTAGCGCTGAAGAAGCGGAAGTCATGAAAGCGGGCGACCGCCTCGTGATTCGCCTTAAGAACATGCAGTTCCCGGTGAATCAAGCCGCTATCCCTTCGAGTCGTTTCGAAACGCTCTCCCGTGTTCAAGAAGTGATCGAGACTTTCGGACCGGCGCGAGTGATGGTGGAAGGTCATACCGATTCGACCGGCACGCAGGCCGTAAACGAACGCCTCTCCAGCGAACGCGCTCGCTCCGTCGCCGACTACCTCGGGCGAGAAGGGGCTCTCCAGGCGACAGCGATCGAAGCGAAGGGTTTTGGTTACTCCAAGCCGATCGCATCCAATAAAACCGCCAATGAACGCGCGATGAACCGCCGGGTGGACATCATTATCCAACCCACCGATGCGCCCGGCATGGAGAACGTGGGCGATCAGCCCGCGCGCTAATCCCTTACCCTCTCCTTGACTCGAATTAGGCCCGGCTCCGAAAGGACGCCGGGCTTTTTCTTTGTACTGCGACAGCCGTCTAATTCTTGGTCAGGACATGACATTTAAGTAATTGTTATTATTGATTTTTTTATCGTAACCGTTGGCTTGCGGATTGCTTTGTACCGAGGTGTGAACATCTCTTCTATTCGCTTTGGCTTGGGGATCGCGTGCTGGCTTTCTGCTCTCTGCGCGGTGCCTGCGGCACGCGCCGCTGATCCGCTTTGCTCCTGGAGTGTCGAGCAGCTCAAGAGCTGGCGAGCCACGCTCGCCAACGACCTGGCGAAAGAATACGCGCAGTCGAGTAACAAGGTTCCCCAGCGGGGCGCCGGAGCGAGCCTCTTTTTCAGTTTCTCCACTCGGGCCTGCACCGAAGCTAAGCGTGCATGGAGCTGCTCGTTCGCCACCGATCCCGATCGTCGTGGCATTTTGGATCGCATCGTTTCCAGCACGATTCACCTGTGCTCCGTGCGCGGCCGTTCGATGGGTTTAAAAATCAGCGATGCGGAGTATCTCCGTCAGGCGCGCGCGCCGCTGGGAGGCGCCCTACTCGAGATTCCCGCCGAGCTCAAAAAAGCTTACTTAAGCGGCAGCGAGGCCGCGATCCGTGAGAAAGCCGCCGCTCGTTCCTGGAAGGTCCTGGGCTTCTACTCGGCCTCCGTGGGCAATCCTCCCACCTCCTCCCACGATCGAATCCTAGTGCGCGCGGATCAGGGTGATTTTGAGCAATGGATCCAGTTCACTTCGCCGATCGGCTCAGAGCAGGCTGTCGACATGATCACGCTGCTTAAGAAAGAGAATGGCCGCGTTCTGGAAAGACCCAAGATTTTCTTCACGGGCTTTTGGCGAAACGGTCGCCAACTCTCGCGTAAAGGCGACGTGGGCGGCTCCAACCTCAGCAAATGCTGGGCTTGTCATCCAAGTGGCCTGCGCGAAATTTCCGGCGCGAAGAACGTCGACAACAAGCAGGTCCTCACAGAATTCAATTCCGCGATGCGCGCCATGCCGGCCGTCGACTTCGGCCCCGGCTATACCCACGGCTCAATCGGCCCGGCGATGGGAATACCCGCGCCCAATCGCGCCGCGATTCTCAAGCGTTGCGCGCCAGCGAAGAGTCACGCGACCATTCGTGCCGCGATCAACTGCAACATGTGTCACTCAGTCGGCGGCATGCGAGGACATCTCGATGCGGGCCTCGTGCCCTACCAGCTTCGGCACAAGCTCATCACTCAATCCATGCCCCCCGGAGGAAGCGGAATCGCCGGTGACGCGTTCCTCGCGTGTCTAAAAGCCGAGTACGCGGAAACCTACCGTCTCTGGCTGCAAACCACTCCGGTCACCGCGCCACGTCTCTCAGATCGTGCAGGCGAGCAACCCGAAGGAACGACTGCGCCCGTGCAAGGATCCTCAGGAGGAGACGAACCTCTCGAAATCGAGTCTGATCAAGAGACGCAGTGGTCTCACGAGTTCACTTCCGGCTGATCTCCGTGATATCCCTCCGGGATGAATCAAAAGATCGCCCTCGTGACTGGAGCCAACCGCGGAATCGGAAAGGAAGTCGCCCACCAACTCGCCGCCCTCGGGCACATTGTTTGGATCGGAAGTCGCGAACTCGCCGCCGGTGAGCGAGCGGCCAGCGAGCTACGAGCCTCCTCCCCGAAACTGGACCTCCGCGTGGTCCAGCTGGCGGTGGACAACGAGACCAGCGCCAAAACGGCCGTCGCCCGAGTTCTCGCCGAATGCGGCCGGATCGATATTCTCGTCAACAACGCCGGAGTTTTCCTCGATCTCCCGAACGCCGAAGCCGAAGGTGAGACTTCGATCTTTACGACCGCTCTGGAACCCATGCGGCAGAGCTTCGAAATCAACACACTCGCCCCGCTCCGCCTCATCCAGCTCGTCGCCCCGGCGATGCGCCGCGAAGGCTATGGCCGAATCGTGAACCTCTCTTCCGGCATGGGTCAGCTTTCCGAGATGAACGGCGGCTATCCCGCCTATCGCCTCTCAAAAACGGCGCTCAATGCGGTTACGAAAATCGCCGCGCAAGAACTCGCGGGAAGCGGAATCCTCGTCAACTCGGTCTGCCCCGGTTGGGTGCGCACCGACATGGGCGGAAAGGGCGCGGACCTGCCAGTGGAAGAGGGAGCCGACACTCCCGTGTGGCTTGCCACTCTCCCGAAAGATGGACCCACCGGCGGATTTTTTCGGGAACGAGAAGCGATCGACTGGTGAGTCGACGCTCTCCGCTTTGATCATCCCTCTTTAAACAGGGGCGAAGCATCCGCGTAGATCAACCAAGCCGCGATCTGCGGAGAGCGCGATCCCTCGCTCATCTCTAGAATATTAGCGAACGGAAGCCGCACTTTAGTCCCGTTCATGCGCGTGTACTCCACCTCGCCGCGCACTACCCAGGATCCTTGCCCTTCCCAGACCTGGTCGAGCCGATGGTTCAGCGCGGAAATCGCACTGAAGAAGCCCGCCACGTAGGCCAGGATCGCAGCCCGTCCCTGGACGGCAGGACTGCTGCCAAAACGAAAGCTTCCATCCTCACGGATCAGCGCCGCGAACGCGGCGGCATCCTTGCTATCGATCACGCGAAAAGCATCAGAAATCCAATCCGGAATAGAGTGATTTTTCATCCCCATTCTCTACCTCATTTTGGTTCACGAAGTCGTGAACTAAATGCTATCCAGATAGGGTGAATCCAGAACTTCCTCCCGATCTACGGCAGTCCATTCTAGCGACGGAGTTCCGGATCGACTCACTCACGAACGTCCCGGAAATCTCATCCCGATTGAACGAATGCCTCCTCGACGGAGGGAAACGTTTTCGGCCCGCGCTCGTCTATTGGATCGCCGGTATCCTTGGGAGGCCCGCACTGGAGGTGACCCATCTCGCGCGAGCCGCCGAGTGGGTTCACGCCGCTTCACTGGCGCATGACGACGTCATCGATGAAGCCAACCTGCGACGCGAGCGCCCAACATTGAATGCGGTCACGGGAAATCGGCGCGCTGTCCTGGCGGGCGATCTTTTGCTCGCACGCGTGATGGTGGAACTCGCCGAGCGCGCCCCGCTCGAAGTCATTCGCGCGCTCGCGCAGACCATCGAATCGCTCGTGGAGGGAGAATGGCTGCAAATGGAAGCGATCGGCGTACTCGACATCGATGCTCATCGTCTCGAGAAGGCATGCCTCCTCAAAACGGGCAGCCTCATCCGTTGGTGCTGTTCCTCTTCAACAACGGGAGAACTCTCCCTCGTTTTGGCCAAGATGGGCGAAGAGATCGGGATGGGATTCCAGCTCGTCGACGATGTCCTGGATTTTTCGCCAGGGAGCGGAAAAGCGGTCGGCGGCGATCTCCGCGAGGGCCTCGTCAACTGGGTCGCCCACGAGATGATGCAAATCGATCCCGCCGCACGCGTCCAAATTCAAGCAGCCCTGGGTAAACCTGAGGCAAAAGCCAACTGGGATGCCGCCTTGCTTGAACGCGCCAAGCTTCGCGTGAGAAGCCGCGCCCAAAATCACTTGAACCGCGCCACGCGCTTACTCGATCGCGCGATGCTCCTGCTTCCTGCGCCCCCCGCGGAGCATCAGCTCACCTACGCAAACTCATTCAAAAGCACGCTTATCGCCCTCGGTGAAAGGACCCAATGACCTCCCCTGCTTTCCTGCGTCTGCCCGTTGAATCATCCGAAACCCGTTCCGTCCTTTTTGGGGGTGAATGGAATGGAAAACTCGCGCTCCCCGTCAGCGCCGGGTCTGCGGGGTACGGCCTTCCGGAAGAAGTCTGTTTCGAGTTGATCGAACGTGCAGCGGTAAAGGAACCCGGATTTGCAATGAAGTGGTTTCTCATTGTGCGCGCCTACAGCCTCACGGCGACGGCGATGCCTTGCCTTGCAGCACTTCTCTATGGCTTCGCTTCCGGCTGGGACGCGAACATCCTATCCGCAATGGGGGCTTTCTTCGGCGCGCTGCTCCTTCAAGTCGCGATCAATGTCCTGAATGACGTGCAGGATCACCTGAAGCTCATCGACCTGCCCGGAAACAATGGTGGCAGCGGCGCACTCCAGAAGGGCTGGATCAGCGCCAAGAACCTAAACCATCTCGCGTTCGGCAGCCTGATCCTGGCGGCGCTTTTAGGATTGCCGGCCATTCTCGCGTATCCTCGCTTGTTGGTTCTCGCCCTCGTGATCGCCGCGATTGGCGTCATCGGCTACTCGAACCGGCCATTCAACTTCAAATATCGCGCGCTGGGAGATGTCGCGGTCTTCGTGCTCTGCGGCCCCCTGCTGACTTACTGTTACTCCGTCGCGGCCTTCGGGCGCATCGACTCCGGAACGCACGTATTGGGAATCGCTTTCGGCTTGGCGGCGGTGGGAATCCTCCACGCCAACAACCTCCAGGACATCCCGATTGACCGCCTGCGCGGCGCTAAGACCGTCGCCAATACGATCTCGTTCGCCATCGCCAAACGAGGCTTGTTATTCTTGTACGGGGCGACCTATCTCGTTCTCGGAGGAGCCGCGGCGCTCAGCGTGATCCCGATTTGGGTCGTGGTCGCAAGTCTCCTATCTGCTCCGGTTGCGCTCAAGCTGGCCAGAAACTCAATCCAGGCTTCCGGCCCGGAGTCCCCTTTGCTGTCTGGCATCCGAGTAAAGACGGCTCAAACCCATCTTCTGCTCGGCCTATCCATTTGCGTTGGACTCGGCGTCGCCATTGCGCTTCGATAGACCGGATCGAAGGGGGAGACACGATTGAAAACGGCGCTGCCAAAGGAATACAAAGTCCTCGAGCAACAGATTGGGGAATTCCTCGAATTCTGGGGATTCAAAAAAATCCACGGCCGAATTTGGACGCATCTTTATCTCTCCAGCGTTCCGCTTGACACTTCGGAGCTCATTCGTCGCCTGCGAATTTCAAAGGCGCTCATGAGTATCTCGCTGAAAGAGCTCCTCAAGTACGACGTCATTCGGGAAGCAGAGAAGGGTCCCTACGGATCCGTGCTCTACGCTGCCAACCCGGAACCGCTTTCGGTCATCTTCACGGTCCTGCGTACACGCGAGCTGGAAATGTTACGTAGGATCCGGGCGAGCTTTAAGGCGGTCAACGATTTGCCCAAAGAGTCGCACGATCGGCTTTGCATCGATCTCGCGCGCCGAGCCTCACTGGGTGAGCTGATTCAGTCCGCCGAAGGTCTATTGGAATTCGCATTAGAGCGCGACCCTGCGGAAAACTTGGCGTGGGCCACGTCCCTTCCGAGTGGGTCGGTCTCTTGAGCCCCCATCTTTGACACAAATCTTTAGTCAGTTCTAAAGTCTACCCTTCGAAAAACCGATTACGGTCGTGGGAATCGAGCAACTCATGACGCGGAATCGTTCAAGAATCGGGTGGCTTTGCTTGGTTTCATTCGCTTTTTCTTTCTCTCCTGCTCACTCAGACGATTCACCCTCGTTTCGGGCCGAAGCGGTTCTTGCTCCTCCAGTCTACACCTACGGGGGACCCGACGATCCGACGACCTTAGCCTACGGCAGTGGCTACTACGTGGTGGATAAAGAAGACT
>JBEIOW010000252.1:0-4177 GCA_040377385.1 Bacteriovoracaceae bacterium
CTTCCATCATCTTCCGGAGCGTATCGGCTTGATCCATTCGATTTAGGGTTCCTGCTGCTTTCTTAAAGACCCAGGATCAGCGAAACGAGGCGCTCACGTGTGGCTTCCTCAAGATCCTCCGGCACTCGCTGGCCGGTCGTGAAGTACATCAGAGGGAGCTTGGACTTCTGGCTCGTATTGTAGAGCGCACCAAACGTGGTTGCCTCGTCGAGTTTCGAGAACACCAACCCCTGTGGGAGAAAGATCGAGAACCGGTTCGCCATATCGTGAAGCTCGGCATCCCGAGTCGTCGCCGAAAGCACGAGCTGGGTTTGCAGGTTCGGAACCGAATGCAGAATCCCCTCCATCTCCTTGAGGCTTTCGGGATCCTTCTGTGAGCGACCCGTCGTATCGACGAGGATCAGATCCATCCCTTTGAAGTCGTGGATCGCCGCGCGGAGATCTTCTGCGCTGCCGGCTGAACGGAACGGAACATTGAGGATCTTCGCGTAGGTCGCCAGCTGATCCACGGCCGCGACCTTGTAGCTGTCGAGGTTAACGAGACCCACCTTGAGGCCGCGCTTCAAGATCGCTTCGGAGGCGATCTTTGCGATCGTCGTCGTCTTCCCGACTCCGGTAGGTCCGACGAGCGCAACGGTGAGGGGCGAGTTCAAGGATCCCGTTTTTGAGCGCGGTTCGATTTGCGCTAGCGCACCCAAGGTCTCGATGGATTCGATGAGCTCATGCGCAACCTGCTCTTCGACGAGCGCTGGATCTTCGGCCTTCTCTGGCCCGAGCTCAAAGCCAGCCTTCTTCAACAGCTCGAGCGCATTGCGGCGCTCTAAACCGGATACGACGAGATGGTCAAACGCATCGCGGAGCGCAGAGGTGAACAGCGTCCCCCCGCGTGCGCCCTGCTCGCGTGAGGGCGAAGAATCCGCGTCTTGGTTCTCCTTGAGCTCCTGCAACATACGCTTGAGATGCGTGACTTCTTCCTGGAGGGAAAGTCCCATCGCTCCGCTTGCGACGGGAGTACCGATGCCGATCGCCTGACGTGCTTTCTCGGCGATCGTTCTCTGAATCACGGCATCGCGCGCGGCCCGCCCCTGCTTGCCAGCGCTCTCGGACGGGATTTCATCGGAGTCGATATCCGCGTAGCGAGTCGTCGTAATCGGACGACTAAAAGAGACCTGCGGCTCGGCTGAGACCAGATCCATGCCTCCGCCACTGGAAGCCACGGCCTGCGGCGAGTAGGCCGCAGCACCGCGAGCGGCGTTTGCGACGCGCGGAGAGACGTCCTGCTGCGGTGCCCGCGCCTCGCGATCGCGCAGCTTCTGTCCCAAGTGTTTCTCCAAGTAGCGATCATAAATCTCGGCCTGCTTGTCGGCGGGAAGGTTCTCGATGGCCTTGCGACTCGCGTCGGGCATCCGGACGTCCGCGAATTTCTTCCGGCTCTCAGCGCGCTCGGAAATGGCTGCCGTCACTTCCACGGATCCGCTGTTCAGCAGCCCGAAGCCTTTCTTGTTCTGCTTGGTGTGGAGGACGATGGCCTCGGGACCGAGCTCACGCTTGATGGTCTCGAGCGCTTCCTGCATCGTCGGGGCTTCAAACTTCTTCACCTTCATGGACTAGACCTCATGTCAGTCGAACGGTCGCGAATGACTTCACGCTCACGTTCGGAGTGATCTCGTTATGGGACAAAACGGTAACTGCCGGCAGGAACCGGTCGACGAGCTGCTTTAAGTGCGAGCGGATCAGCGGCGAGCAAAGAATAACCGTGCTTCCGGCCGCAGCCGCCATTTCTTGAGCCTGCTGGCCGAGGCTGCGCACGAGCTCGCGCACGAACTCGGGATCCAGGCTCAGCTGCTGCCCTTGATCGGTCTGGATGATGCCACCGGCGACGGTTTCCTCGATCTTGCGGTCGAGCGTCAGCAGGAGGATCTCGCCGTTCGGACCTACGAGCTTCTTGGTGATGTTGCGTGCGAGCGCCGAACGTACATGCTCCGTCAGGAGCTGCGGATCCTTGGTCGTCGTCGCGTGTTCGGCGAGCGCTTCGAGAATCGTGCGCATGTCGCGGATCGAGACCCCTTCGCGCAGAAGATTCTTGAGCACTTTGAGAATCGCCCCGGTCGTGAGCAGGTTCGGGATGAGATCTTCGATAACCTTGGGGTTCGTGGCTTTGACGTGATCGAGCGTCGCTTGAAGCTCGGTCCGGCCTAGCAACTCGCCTGCGTGCGAGCGCACGAGCTCGGTGAGATGGGTCGCGATGACCGTCGAGAGATCGACGACCGTATAGCCGGCAAACGTCGCCTCTTCCTTCTGCCTTGGCGTGATCCACATCGCGTCGAGCCCGAATGCCGGCTCGCGAGTGGGGATTCCCGCGATCGAGTCCGTCACACCGCCGGGATCCATGGCGAGAAGATGACCGACCATGAGTGAGCCTTGACCGATCTGAACGCCCTTCAAAAGCAGCTGGTAATCGCCGGGTTTGAGTTCCAGATTGTCGCGAATCCGCAGAGGCGGGACGATGATCCCGAGATCCATCGCAAACTGCTTCCGGATATTGGAGATCCGCTCAAGCAGATCCCCGTTTTGCTCGCTGTCGACGATGTTGATGAGCCCGTAACCCACCTCAAGTTCGAGCAAGTCGACGTTGAGAAGATTCTCGAGCTTGTCGTCCTTGATCTTGGCCTTGTCGGCAGCTTCCGTTGCGACGCGCGCGTCGGCGTCGCGCTTCTGATTGCGGGTGATCGCGAAGGCGACCCCGCCGAGTCCGCCCGCAAGTGCCAAGAACGGCAGGGCCGGAAGGCCAGGGATCAACGCCAAGAAGAACATGACGCCCGCCGCGACGTAGAGCGCCTTAGGCTGCGCCATGAGCTGGCGACCGAACTCTTTAGAGTAGTTCGTCGACGTCGCCGTCCGGGTGACGATGATACCGGCGGCGGTCGAAACGATCAGCGCCGGAATCTGGGTCACCAGACCGTCCCCGACGGTCAGGAGCGTAAACGTCTCTGCCGCGCTGGCGAGATCCATTCCCTGCTGGAGCGTTCCAACGATAATCCCGCCAACGATGTTGACGATGACGATGAGAATGCCGGCGATCGCATCCCCGCGGACGAACTTACTGGCACCGTCCATGGCTCCGTAGAAGTCGGCTTCGCGCGCGATCTCTTGGCGGCGATTTCGGGCGGTCTCTTCGTTGATCAGGCCAGCATTCAGGTCGGCGTCGATCGCCATCTGCTTACCGGGCATGGCGTCCAACGTGAAGCGCGCGGCGACTTCGGCGACACGGCCAGCGCCCTTCGTGATGACGATGAAGTTAATGATGACGAGGATGATGAACAAAATCAGACCGACCGCGTAGTTACCGCCGACGACGAGATCCCCGAACGAATGAATGACTTCGCCTGCAGCGTAGGTCCCCTTTTCGCCGCCGTGAAGCAGGATCGAGCGGGTCGTCGCGACGTTGAGCGCGAGGCGAAACAGAGTGACGATCAGCAAGACCGAAGGAAAAACGCTGAAGTCGAGCGCCTTGACGGCGTAGACGGAAGTCAGCAGCAGAACGAGGGAGAACGCGATCCCGATCACCAAGAGGAGATCGATCATGATCGCCGGCAACGGCACCACCATGACGGCGAGGATACCGACGAGGCCGATGGCCAGGGCCAGATCCGTGTTCTTCATGAACCGGTCAAGCAATGTCTGATTCATAACATCCTGTTCTTCAGGCGATAGACGTAAGCGAGGACTTCAGCCACCGCTTGGTAAAGCGCCCTAGGAATATGCTGGCCGACTTTCGTGGTCTTGAAAAGGGTTCGTGCGAGCGGAACGTTCTCGACCAGCGGAATACCCGCCTCGGCCGCCAGTTTCTTGATTTTCTGCGCCAAAAAGTCGGCGCCCTTCGCCACGACCTTCGGCGCCGCCATGTTGCCGCGGTCGTACTGGATGGCGATTGCGATGTGGGTCGGGTTGGTGATGATGACGTCGGCCTTCTTCACGGCCGCCATCATCCGCTTGCGCGAGGTTTCGCGCTGGATCGCGCGGATACGCGCCTTGATGTGCGGATCCCCTTCCTTCTCTTTATGCTCCTGCTTGGCCTCCTGCTTCGTTAGACGGAGCTGGTTGCGGTATTCCCAGCGATTGGCCGTGAAGTCCACGATCGCGAAGATCAGGAGCACGATCGAAACAGGAATTAGAA
>JBEIOW010000479.1:0-2356 GCA_040377385.1 Bacteriovoracaceae bacterium
CGGAAGGGGAGAGGCGGACGCCGTAACGGTGGGTCATGGGCAGAAGGGTTTGAGTGGCGACTCGAAGGATCCAGGCGCGCTCGAATTCGACGTAGTCGGCTCGCTTTTTTTCAGTCTTCAGGCGCTTGAGCGTCTTCCGGAAAGCGACCTGGGCGTTGTTTTGGCTGATGAGGACGCTCGCGCACAGATCGTAAAGGAGATCCCCGTAGAGGCTCACGATCCGGTCAATGAAGGCGTTCTGCGAGGAGCGGGTGGTTTTGTTCGACACGAGATCCCAAAAGGCTAGGCAGAGGCCGGCCCTGGGTCAAGCTCGGAGTCATCCTTGGGGTCGGTGTTGGCATCGGGGCCGAGGATCTTTAGATAGATCCGCCAGCTGTCGGGGGCAATCGTAGCGCCAATCTGGAGTCCACAGCCAGGCAGCCAGGCCGGGCGGCGAGGTTTTTTTACCAGCTGCATATGCGCCTGATTGGGGGTGCGTCCGCCCTTGCGCTGATTGCAGGGTTTGCAGGCGGTGACGATGTTGTCCCAGGATTTTCCGCCGCCTTGGACGACGGGCACGACGTGGTCCAGGGTCAGGTGAGTCTTGGAAAATTTCTTGCCGCAATACTGGCAGGAGTATTGGTCGCGCGTGAAGACGTTGGCGCGGGAGAAGCGGATCAGCTGTTTTTGCTTTTTGAGGGCGACGTAGCTCAGAAGTCGAATCACGACGGGGGCTCGGATGGTGAAGCGCACCGAACGGATCTCGAGATCACCTTCTTCGACGACCTCGACCTTGCCCTGAAATAGGAGTTGAATCGCCTTTGCCAGGAGACGATGTGGAGCGGTTCGAAAGACGCGTTGAGGACCAGTGCATGGCCAAGAGCCATACTCCTAGTATGAGGAGATTTTCGGGAGTGTGCAACTTTCGGCCAAATTCGGCGCCAAAGCTCTGCCACACGATCTGAGCCTTTTTCTCGGGTTTTTGGCCTTCCTTAAACCGTTTGGGTCCGCGACGAAGCTGCGGTATTCTCTAGGCCAATGAAATTCCAAGGGAAATTGAAGTGCGTCCGTGGGCTATCCTTCTGTTTGGCCGTATTCGTGTTCGGTTTCGCGGGTCTTTCGGCCTGCACGAAGAAATCGACCGACGTCGTTCCGGCGGCCGGGAACAAGCTTCAGCGTGCCGCTCCTGACTTCGAACTCGAAGATGCGGATGGCAAGAAGGTGAAGCTCTCGTCGCTCAAGGGTATGCCCGCCGTGCTGCACTTCTGGGCGAGCTGGTGCCCACCCTGCATCGAGGAGCTGCCGCAGTTTTTGGAGACAGCCAAAGAGTATGAGGGCAAGAACATCCGCTGGATCGCGATCAACCTCGATAAGACCTGGGCTGAGGCACATAAAATTCTCCCGGTGGCAAAGCTTCCCGCCAACGTGACGTCGATCATCGACCCCGAGCAAAAAACCCCGGATCTCCTGGGTTCGTACCAGTTCCCCGAAAGCTATCTCTTGGATGCTGAGCATCGCATCATGGAGAAATGGGTTGGGATGCAGGACTGGAAGGGCGCGAGTGTTCGTTCGGTGATCGAGCAGGCGATGGCGAGCGCGGCGGCCGCACCGGCCGTCGCGAAGTGATCGTTTTGGAATTTTTCGAGCGACTCATTTCGATCGCTTGAATTTGATCGCTTGAAAAGGATCGTCTGATCCATCACGCTCACGCGATGATCAAAACTCGCGGTTACGCTGCTCAGTCATCGAAGTCTCCTCTGGCTCCTTTTGAATTCGAACGGCGCGCGCCTCGACCGACCGACGTCGTGATCGAAGTCCTCTACAGCGGCATTTGTCACTCCGACATCCATCAAGTGCGTGACGAGTGGGGTGGCGCGACCTATCCGATGGTTCCCGGTCACGAGATCGTAGGACGGGTCGTTCAGGTCGGCAAAAAAGTGAAAAAGTTCCGCGTGGGTGATTTTGCCGGAGTCGGATGCATGGTGGATTCCTGCCGGAAATGCGGGAATTGCAAGCATCACGAAGAGCAGTTCTGCGAGAAGAGCGCGGCGTTCACCTACAACAGCACCGAAATGGATCGCAAGACTCCTACCCAGGGCGGCTACTCTGAAGACATTGTCGTGGATCAAGCGTTTGCGCTGAAGATCAAAAAAGGCCAAAAGCTCGAGCGGGTCGCGCCGCTGCTTTGCGCGGGCATCACGACCTACTCGCCGCTCAAGCGTCACGGCGTGAAAAAGGGAATGCGCGTTGGCATCGTGGGACTCGGTGGTCTTGGCCATATGGGCGTGAAGATCGCCAAGGCGATGGGCGCGGAAGTCACCGTGTTCAGCACGTCGCCGGGTAAGGAGAAAGACGCCAAGCGCTTGGGCGCGAAGAA
>JBEIOW010000150.1:0-5623 GCA_040377385.1 Bacteriovoracaceae bacterium
CAAAGGTCTCCCGAAAATCAAGTTCGATATGCGTGGAGCAGACTCCGTCAGCCGCCAGTTGGGGGAATTTTTCACCGCGCAGATGGCTCAAGTGGGCATTCCGCTCGAGGTGATCTACAATACGTTTCCCGCGTTCCTCGAAAAATCAAAGCAAGGCAACCTCCAGCTCTCCCTCGGTGGCTGGATCATGGACTACCCGGACGCGGAGAACATCTATCAGTTGCTCTACGGTCCCAACGGCGCCCCAGGACCGAACGACTCCAACTTCAATCACCCGAAGATGAACGCACTCTACGAGAAGATGGCCGCCATGAGTGACGGTCCCGCACGCGCGAAGGTCATCGCGGAAATGGATGAGTTGCTGCAGGAGGAAGTGCCGTGGGCGCTTGGCTACTACCCGTCGGACTACCGGCTAGAGCATCCCTGGGTACTCAACCATCGGCCCGCCGAGATCATCTTGAATCGCCTGAAGTATCTCCGGATCGACGGAGAGCTGAGAGCCAAAGAGCCATAGAGGCAAAGAGTTCGCAGTCAGGAAGCTGAAGCAGGCAAGGAGCGAAAGGAGGCAAGCAGAGTGAGACTTCGGGCTCCATGCCAGCCTGACTCCAAGACTGCATGCCCCCGCACCTTATGCCTCTTTGCCTACCTGCCTCCGCTAAGCCGCCTCGTCCCCGCGAATCGCGCGGGCGAAGATCGTGCCGAGCAGATCCACGAGATTGGGATCATGCTTGCCGGCCGACTGGAGAATCTGCATTCCCTGCTCAACGGTGTAAGCGGGACGGTAGGGACGCGCGCTGATCAAGGCGCTGAACGCATCCGCTACGGCGACGATCTTGGCCGGATAGAAAATGGACTGTTCGCGAAGGCCGTTCGGATAGCCCGCGCCGGTTGGCTCTTCGTGATGCTGGTAAACGATGTAGCGAACTTCGTCGGGAATGTTTGGCGTCGCCTCGATCATCTTCAGGCCGAGCTTCGTGTGGCTCCGCATTTCGTTCCACTGTTCGGGAGAAAGCTCATCCGGGCTGTCCAGCATGTCCTTCGGGAGCTGCGTGCAGCCGATATCGTGCAAGAATCCGCCAAGCCCGATCAACTCGATCATTCGCTGATTGAACTGTCCCGTCGCTTTGGCCAGGTAAATACTGAAAACGCTCACCGCGATCGAATGGTAGTAGAGGTACTGGCCGTGCGACGCCAACCGAACGAGAGCCGCGAGCGAGCGTGGATTGCGCGAAAGAATCTGCACGTAATTTTTAACGACGCGCTCAGTGTTCTTCGCAGTGTCTTCTGTCACCGCCACTTGAGCGAAAAGCTCTGTGAGGTTCTGCTCGGTCATGTTGAGAAGGGTCGCCACTTTCTTCTCGTTGGAAACGAGCGGATCGAGCAGGAACTGATCCGAATCCGATTGCTTCAGAAACGCTTCAAGCTCGGCGCTATCCCGTTCCAAAACGTGCAGTTCCTTCAGGCCTTTTTGAATGTAGCCAGCGAGGCGGTGATAATCGAGGCCCGTAGCCTTCGAAAAAACATGCGCGTAGTTGCCGTCAGAGATCTTTAAGAAGACGTCAAATCCGATATCGCGGTTGGCGTTTCTAAAACGTTGAATATCGACGGAGATATAGGTGGTTTCAGGAGTTTGGGACAAGGGATCGCCTCCGATGATTCTTTTCGGATCAACCCCCGTAAAAGCTGATGGGTTCGTGAGATTTTTCCCGTCAGGACCTTGGCGCATGCGGCGCGCTCAAGTCCGGTGTGTCCGGGCCGATACGTTCCATAGGAAGTACACCGAGGTTGCAGGAGGCGGCCATAACATGCGTACTCACCGGAATGAGGAATTCAGGCATGCCGTCCCCCGCTCTTCACATCAAAATGCTTCTCGTCGCCGGTATCGGCGCCCTGATGACCGCCATCCCTGCCCGCGCAGCTGAACGAGACTACGTCGTTTACAGCACCTATCGCGGAGTAGATCTCGGCGGCGCAGGAGAAAACTCCCCCCGCGACTACTACGTCAATATGGGTAGCGAGAATGGGATCCGCCCAGGCTCGGTGCTCGAGGTCTGGCGAAAGGTTCCCACCTACGACCTCTCCAGTCAGAAACTCTACAAAGATCTGTCGTTTCCGGTCGCCCGCGTGAAAGTGATTCACGTCGAATCCAACGCTGCCGTCGCGAGACTGGAAACTTTCTATCCACCAGAAAAGTCCCCTGCCGTGCTCCCGCGCGCGATCATGGTGGGCGACATGGTCCGAGCGACTCCATAAGCGGAGACTCGCGGGGCCCCGCAGCCAGAACTGCAGAGCCCCTCACACGATCAATTCTATCGACTCAACTTCTTCAAACTGCGACGTCGAGTTTCGCCCGCGGCGGAGCGAGAAAACTCACTTCATCGGCATGGATTTCGTAAGAGAGCCGGGACTCACCTTCCTTGGTCTCGTATTTGCGGCTTCTCACCGAACCTTCGACGTAAATCGCGTGGCCCTTCTTCAGGTACTGCGTGCACGCTTCGCCTTGGCGCCCCCAAACGACGACCCGATGCCACTGAGTCTCTTCCTGCGGTTCGACTGATTCGCCCTCAACCGTGGCCTCTGTTTTCAATCGGCGCGAGGTTGCGAGAGAGAAATTCGCCACCGGGATCCCATTCTTCGTCTCGCGAAGGACTGGATCACCTCCCAGCCGTCCCACCAAAATCACCTTGTTCACGTCTTTCATTCGTTCCTTTTCGCCTCCTTAAGAGCGTTGCTTTGAACGCGAAACAAAAGCGAAGTCCGTGCCGCACACCGATGAAAAAAGGGGTTTTCTCTTGCAACTTCATGGGGATTCCGGTTGACTCACCCCTAATTAAACGTTTTTTCTCAAGGAGAACACCATGTTGAAACGAATCTTCGCAGTGCTCGCGCTCGCCGCCCTGGCTTCCGTCACTGCCTGTAAATCGGCTCAAAAACAGGACGCCACGGACGGAATGACTTCGAGCACGTCGATCGACGACTCGACGATGGGCGACTCGGATTCCGGCAAAGCGATGGGCTTGCAGACCATCACGTTCCCCTACGATTCCTTCACGCTGACCTCCGAAGCCAAAGGCATCCTCGACAGCAACGCGCAGATCCTCAAGACGACCGCGAGCCTGAAGATCCAAATCGAAGGTCACTGCGATTCTCGCGGCGGCATCCAGTACAACTTGGCGCTCGGCGAGAAACGCGCAAACGCCGTGAAGAACGCGCTCCAAGGCATGGGCATCGCGGCTGACCGCATGACGACGATCAGCTTCGGCAAAGAGCGTCCCGTCGATCCTTCGGAATCCGAAGCCGCGCACGGCAAGAACCGCCGCGCCAACTTCGTGGTTACGGCTAAGTAAAGTCCTGCTAGTCTTGAAGGGGTGAGAGCCCTTTCAAAATCTTTGTTCGGGTCGTATTTGACCCTTCGGAAAGCGGTGGCCCTGATCAGGGCGACCGCTTTCTGCATTTCGGGCCTCCTGCTCTTGGGCGCAGTTCTTCAAGGATGCAGCCTCACCGCTACCCGTCCGGTACAACCCATGGCCGACACGGCGGCGGCGATTCGAGCGGCAAAAGAGGTCCAGGCCGATGTCCTCTCCCCAGATCTGTATCGACAGGCCAATGAGCTTTTCTTCAAGGCTCGCCGTAATTACCGGTTCAAGAATTTCAAGCAAGCCAAGGAACAGGCCGAAATGGCGCGCGGTTTTGCCGAGCAGGCGGAGTTTGAGGCCATTCGGAATGGCGCGCAGCGCAGCGCGGGGAGCGAGATGGATCCCTACGCTCCCGTTCCGGGCGCTCCCGGAATCGAACCAGAACCAGTCCCGACTTTTGCGCCTTATCCCTATCCTTCGGCCGAACCCCTGCCAGTCCGCCCTCTCGAAGAGCCGCCCGCTACACCCGTCCCCACACCCACCCCTTCTCTCGAGCCTGAGCCCGACTTCAGCTCGTCTTGACGAAGCACTGCGGCACGGGAGAGGATTAACCCTATGCCGCTACTCCAAAAAGTCTCGATTCTCTTAGGTTTGCTGATGGTTACGTCGGGCTGCCTCAAGACCCGCGCGCAACTTCGGGAAGACGGGATGGGAGATACGGCCACCACCAGTAGCAGCTCGTCCATGGAAGTCGCCCGCTCTCAAGGCGCCGTCGATGAACTGAAACAAGAGTTTACCCGCCTCTCGGGACGAATTGAGGATTTGGAACGCTCGCAGTCCCAAGCGGGACGCGAAGGCCCGGCCAACAAAGACGAAATCCGCAAGCTTGAACAGCGCATCGCGGAGCTCGAGCAGACGCAAATCGTCGTGCTCGAAGCGCTGAAGAAAAACCAGTCCACCGCCACCCCGGCCGCCGACCCGCAAGAGATCTTCCGTCGCGGCAAAACCCTCTATCAGGCGGATGACTTCGAAGGAGCGATCGACAACCTTTCGAAATACATCCAGGCCGCGCCAAAAGGCAGCAACATCGAAGAAGCCACCTTCCTGCGCGCCGAGGCTTACTTCAAATCCAAGCAGTACAAAAAAGCGATCGTGGACTACGGGCGGTTCCCTGAGCGTTACTCGAAATCTCGTCGCGTACCGGCCGCACTCTACCAGCTCGGCCGCTCCTTTGAGCTCCTCGGCATGAAAGATGATGCCAAAGCGTTTTACCAAGAGCTCGCCGACAAGCATCCGAAGTCGGCCGAAGCTAAAAAGGTCAAAGGCGGCGGGACGAAGTTGAAATGACTTCGCGCTTCCTGCCCTCTCTCCTGGCGGGAGTCGCCTTTAGTCTCGTGATGGCCGCGCCTCAGGCGCACGCCGTTCAACTCGTTTACTCCAATGATGTGCTCGGCGAGCTTGAGCCGTGCGGCTGCCGCGAGAATCCCCTCGGCGGCATGGTCCGCAAAGCGAATCTCCTCAAAAGACACGCGAACGAAGCCCTCCTTCAACTCGACGGTGGCAATCTCCTTTTCGACACCGATGTGATTCCCGATGGTCTCCTCAAGCAGCGCGAAGTCCAGGCGAGCGCTCTCCTCGATGCCCACGATTTGCTCGGGCACGACGCCTTTGTCCCCGGTGAAAAGGATTTTGCTCTCGGTTCTGCCGGTCTTGAGAAACTTCTCAAAGGCCGGAAGCTGCGTGCATTGGCCGCCAACCTGAAGCGCAAGAACGGGAAGAAGCTCTTCGCTGGAAGCCACGTCTTCGTGAAAAAAGACCCCGGCTCTCAGGCCGCTCTCCGCATCGCGGTCCTCGGTCTCGTTGACTCCAAGGCCCGCTGGCCCAAGGACCTCAAGGTCGAAGATCCCATCGCGGTCGCACGTCGAGAGATCCCGCGACTTCGCAAGCAAGCGGATCTCGTGATCGTGCTGAGTCACCTCGGCTACGAGAATGATCAGAAACTCGCGCAGGCCGTGCGCGGAATCGACGCGATCGTCGGAGGAAAAACGCAATCCTTCCTACAAAGTCCGCCGACGTTTGGTGGCGCGATCATCCTGCAGTCGTCTTTCCGAAATCAGTACATTGGCCTGCTTCCACTCAAAATGAAACTGAGCCTCGAAGGCCACCAGCTCTTGGGCCTGGACACCGCATATGACGATGCGAAGGACGCTCCGTCCGAAATGGCGAAGCTTGTCCTCGCGTTCAAAGAGAAAGTCGCCGAAGTGAAC
>JBEIOW010000247.1:0-4237 GCA_040377385.1 Bacteriovoracaceae bacterium
AGTTTGATGCGCAAGAGATGACGGTGTCGGGCACTCCGGCAAAAATGCATGTCTACCGGATCCGACCAGTTGCTGATCCATCGCAGGAGATGTTCATCCTTTTCTATGTGACGGGCTCGCAGTTCCACGAGCTCGTCGGATTTGAAACGTCGCCATCGACCTGGGATGAATGGCTCACGTTTCCGGATGTAGCTGGCTTCGCCGCGAATCCGAGTGGCTTCACGCCGACCGACGATCGCCTGGTGCTTGGATTCGAATCGACGCCTGGCTTGCCCTGAGCTTTCGCGTGAATGGGGATCCGCTCTCCATCAATGCGACTTGGGTGCGTCCTCTTGAGCCTGGGGAACAAAGGCAGCGCTCAGGAGTTCAGGATTCCGTCGGAATCCGTCCAGTGCGCGAGCTTCGGACTTGAGACGCGCTTTGAGCGAGCGATAAACGCGTTCACCCGCGTAGCTATACGGTAAATAGGCTTGAGAGAATGGAATGCGAAGACGCCCCGCTGCGGAAACGGATTCGTTGATCTCTGCCTCGATCGGCCCAAAGAGTGTTTCGTAGTGCTTAAGAATCTCGCGATTCCTGTTCTTCATCGCCAATGAGTAGCGGTCGGCATCAAATTTAGGCATGGCGCGCAGAACCTTGGGCTGCAGTACGCGCCCCGGGTTGTCGTCCACGAGGACCACGTGTTCCAGCTTGGGATCGAAAATCCGGAGATCCTTGCTCGCAGTCGCGTTGGCATCACCTACGACAAGGTGATCGCGCGAGAAAATTCCGTCGATTGCGTCCCGTACTGACCATCGCGCTAGAATGTCGCGGGCGGCAGGGGCGACTTTTCCGGTGAAGACCACAATGCTTTTACAGTGGGGGTTTTTCTTCATCGCCCGGATGAAGGTCTCGGCTCCAGGAGTGAACTTTACGTAGGTGCCGCTGTAGACGCCTTCGTATCCGGTCCCGTCGCGATGAACCCCTTTGAGATCGAAGAAGCCGTCTTTTCCAGACCCGTACCATTGGTGCAGCAGGGTCTCATCCAGATCGAGAACGAGGACAAAGTCGGCCGGGTGATTGAACACCACGGGCTTCCACCCGCTGACAGTTTCGCCGGTGCGTACGCGTTCGAGAGCATTCTGCAGAGTTCTTGTGCGGTCGAGCGCTGGATCGCGCGTGAGCGCTTCGCGATAGAACGCCTGAGTTTCGATTGCTTCGCGGCGGGTGAGATTTTCAGTTTTGGTGAGCTTTCCGATATCGAGATAGAGGTCGTCGGAGGCGAAGTCCATCGCCCAAGCGGGCAGCGGAGCGAGCGCGACTTGTGGGGAGCGAGGAGAATGGGCGCAGCCATTGAGACCCAGCGCCGCGCAGAAAAGAAAAAAGAAAGGGATCGGAGGGAGATTTTTCATCCCTCCGATCCCATCAGACGAGGATCAATCCCGCAAGTACGGGGTACGAATCAGGGAAGTGTGGGGTGAGGACGGGTCCTGATTAATACGATCTCATCTTCAGCGCTGACGATCGTTCTGACTCGATGGTTGGCGCTGATTCTGCCGAGCGTCAGGGGCGTGCTCGGGGTTGCGTTGACCCCCCATGTTGCCGTCCGCTGATTGGTCGTCTTTTCCTTTTTTCTGGTCCATTTGATTGAAGGTGACGCTGCTTTTAGCGTCTTCCTCTTCTTCTTCCATATCGGTTTCGGCTTTTTCGTCACGCTCTTGGCCACTTTTTTGGAGGCCTTGGTGTTTTTCGTGCTCGATCGAACCACGAGCAGCGCCCGTGTCTTTCCCGCCGAATTGCGGCTTCTGATTGTTCTGCTGTTTTTGATTCTGCTGAGTTTGTGGATGAGTTTGCTGAGCCATGATGAAGTCTCCTTTGGGGTTTGAACAACGTCTTTCCCCTAAGCAGTGCAACGCATGGGCCAGGGCGTGCTGCCGCGCACGCGTGAAAAATGGAACCTAAATTGAGGCGCTTTCCCACAGGGATCGCTCGTCGCGTCCCATTAATGACGGGTGAATCGGCTTATTCCGAAAAGAGCATGTACTCCGCGTCTCGTAGGATCCAGGCGCCATCTTTGGGAACGCTGAGACCTGCGGTCGTTGCGGTCGGGTTTCTCGTCAATGGAACGGGATCAGTCCCGTCCGGAGAAATCGTCCAGAGGTTGACAACTCCTTCCGCATCGGCCCACTCGCCGCTCACATTGAGTCGGCTGAACATCACGATCTTTTGGCCGTCCATGATCGTTGCCGGAGCTTCCGCGCCGTAAGTATGAGTCACGGGGAATTGAGTGACCTGTCTTGCGGTCAGCGTTTGAGTGTCGAGTTCCCAAATTTGGCGGGGATCTGTGGTCGGGTTTCCCGTTCCTAGAAAGTCACGCGTTTGGAAATAGGTCAGCGTCGAACCGTGTACCGGAGGGCTTGAAATATACAGCGACGTGGACGTCGTAGAGCTGACTAACGGCTCCGCGCCTGTTCCGTTCGGATTGACGCGCCAGAGATAACTTTTCGTGACGATCGCGGTGTCGGCACCGTTCAAAAGCCAGTTTGAGTTGAAGTACATCTTTCCATCTTGCCCGGGCAAAGGAGTGATCGCCGTGCTGTTATTGAAAGTCCGAGTCGAGAGGGCGAGGAAGCCGGATCCATCCGGAAGAATGGAGAAGAGGTTCGCGCTGTTCGGGCGCGCGCCGTTTGAGGTGTTGGTCAAAGAGAGGATACCGGTAAAATAGATCCTTTCTCCGTCGGCATCCCAGCTCATGCTCGCGACGCTATTCGTGGCCAGCGTATGCGGAGTCAGTGGCGTGCGGTTGGATCCATCCGCGTCCATGACCCAGAGGTTGTTCGTTGGCAAAGCGGCATCGGTCCAGCTGCCATTCAGCTTAGATTTGCTGATGAATGCAATTTTTCCCGTAGAGCTTGAAATAGAAAAGCTCTCCACGCTCAAGTTTGCTCCGTTGAACGAGGTCAGCCTCTGGACTGCCCCGTTCTGCCACTTCCAAAGATTGTAGCCGGAGGTCGTCCCTCCCGTGGCGCCGTCGAAGTCACCGGTTGAGCGAAAGTACACGGCTTTGTCCGGACCGAAGGCCGGAGACAAGCTGTGGATGGAAGCGTCGTCTGTTTGTGTAAGAGCGCGGAGACCCGTGCCATCCCTGCGGATCACCCAGACGTTGGCGCTCAGCACGGTCGAGGTGCTGAAGTCGCCCGCGAGGCTCATTTTCGTGCTGAAAGTTATCCAATCCGTGGGAGGAGGAGTGGGTGGAATAAGACTGTGGTCGACGTCCACTTTGATGGCGCAACCCGCGAGCAAAAAAATCGCGACGAGCAAAGCTTTAACTGGTCTACGAACGGGACTCGTCCCGTTGCCGCTTACGTACCGCATCCCTCCATTCTAAAGAGAGTCTATCGGGCTTCCAAGCGGGTCAAAGCTGACCCACGACGAATGCTGACGTCTGAAAGAATTCTTCAATTCTTCCAAGACCTTGATCGGCAAGGGCCCATTCAAAAAGAACTAGCGCTGAGACGACTCTTTTACTTCTTCTTCAATGCAGCCTGGAGCTTGGCGCCGAACGCGCCACCGAGACTTCCGAAGCCGGTCGCCGGCGCATTGACGTGCTCTTTCCAGTCGTCCTCGCCGGGATCGCGAGGGACGTCCAGGGAGATGCGGCGTTCGGACGGCTTGATCTCGCCGACTTGAATCGTAACGGTGTCGCCGACTTTCAATTTCTCGTACCCGAACTCGGGACGATCGCTCGCTTTGGATTGGTGGAGCAGGCCCGTGATGCCTGGCTCGAGCTGAATGAAAAGCCCGTAAACTTCCTTACGATTGATCTTTCCGGTGACGAGCTGGCCTACGGCGTACTTCGACCACGGATCACTGGCCACCGGAGGAGTGCTGCCGTCTGACGCCTTTGCCTGACTTGGCGCGCTCGCGGCGCGATCTTCCTGCGACATCGCCTGCTTGATCGAGAGCGAAATCTTGGCGCGGCCATTGAGGACTTCGCGTTTGAGGAGCTTGACCTGAACCATCTGGCCAGGCTGCAAGATCTCGGAAGGGTCGCCGATGCGGGACCAGGCGATCTCGGAGATGTGAACCAAGCCGTCGATGCCGGGAGCAAGCTCGACGAAGGCGCCGAACTTCTCCAGCCGCACCACTTTTCCGGTAACGATGTCGCCGTCCTTGTTCTCTTCTAGGAAGGAGGCGCTGCCGATTTCGCGCTCTTCTTCGAGCAGCTTACGACGGGAGACGACGATGTTGCGGCCAC
>JBEIOW010000505.1:0-2170 GCA_040377385.1 Bacteriovoracaceae bacterium
CCCGGAGCTGCATGCGATCCGGAACCCGCGAGCGAACGCGGAGTCGCTCCAACCAGTTCGGCGCTAAGGGAACGATCGCGTCCGCCGCCCACGAGCGCGCTTCGGAGAGGCGTCCCCAGCGGACTTCTTCGGCGAAGATACGCCCGTTGAGTGACGGAAAATCCGCGGAATTCCCGAGAAGAAAGACGCGCTTTGGTTTCTTTTCCTCGTGGGGCAGGGGTGCATCCAGGGCCCGGCCGTAGTGGGTGAGCATTCGGTTGCGCATGCAGCGAGGAAAGGGGCCGAGGTAGCGCAGGGTCTCCCGACCGTCGCCCGCGTCTACGCGGAAATCCATCTTGGCGAGCTGCTCATCGGAGTGCCACCAGCGCCCGAACTCGGAGATCTTCTTTTGGTAACGCTCGGGCTCGCGAACGTGACCGAAGTGATGGATCGGCACATCCGATTCATAAATCTTTCGGTGTCCGCGGAAGCTTTGCGCGTCTCCGTAGCTTTCCACGGGCGCGTCGAGCCGCACGGCCCGGATCTCCTGCGGATAGAATCGCTTGGAGAAGCCGATCGCGTAGTAGTCGTGCCAGTAGTGAAGGTAGCGGAACCGGACGGCGTCCGCGCCCTCGGCGTCCGCTCGCGCAATGTCGGCGCGGATTTGCGCATGATCGTCTTCATTGAGCACTTCGTCACACTGGAGATAGATGCCCCAGGCGCCGCGGAGACCACGGGCCTTCGCTTGATCGCGCAACGCTTGAAGCGCGATGTTGGTCTGTTGAGAAAGGATGAGTCCGCCTTGTCTGAGCGACTCGTCCCAGACCGTGTGAACGAGATCGAGGCAGTCAAACTCCGCCAGTGCGTCCTCGGTACCGTCGTCCGACCGGCCTAGCGCTACGGTGACTCGTTCACAGAGCGGACGGAGGCTTCGGAGACATTCTCGGAAGGGGTAGTCGTACTTGATGCCGTTTCGCAGCAGCGTGAATCCAAAAAGGAGGGGTGCGGTCATCTCTGGTCTTCGTTATAACATGCGATATGCGAAATCAGGCGCTCCGAAACACGAGCGGAGTTTTCCTCCTTATCGCGGCGCTGGGTTCGGCCTGGGCATTCTCGCGCGGGGGCCAAGATTTCGCGGTCTTCTATGCCGCGGCCGAACATGTCGCGCGCGGCGAGCCGGCCAAACTCTATCTGGAGTCTCCGGATCGCTATTTGTACGCGCCAGGCTTTGCCTGGTGGATGGCGCCGCTCTCGATTTTTCCGTCCACGATCGCCTTGGCCATTTGGACTGTGCTTCGCGTAGGGCTCGGGCTTTGGGCGGTTCGCGCTTGGTCGCGGGCTTTTTCGCAGGGCGGAGCGAGTTCGCGGTGGACGCCTTGGCTGGGGGCGATTGCGCTTCTGATCACCGCACGTTTTTGGCTGATTGATTTCCAGTACGGTCAGGTCAATCTTCTGCTTTTTGCTTTTGGAACGCTCGCCTTGTTGGAGAAGAGGAATTCTCCAGGGATCTGGCTCGCGCTGGGAGCCTTGTCGGCGATCAAGCTGATCACGCTTCCTCTGCTCCTTCTGAGTCTCGTCGGTCCTGGGGCCTGGAAGCGCGCGGGTGCAGCCGCGGCGGGAGTGGGGCTTGCCGTCTTGACGCCGCTTCTGACCTTGTCTGTGACCGAGTGGCTGGACCTGCACCGAGAATGGCTGGGCGCGATTCAGAGCAAGGGTCTGCCGCTCTACACGCATAACCAAAGTTTTGTTGCGTTCCTGCACCGTTGGTTGGGTGAAGTTCCATCGCGTCCGGTCTTCTTGCCCGAAGCGATCGACTTCTCGATGAAGTGGTTCTCGGTCTCTCTCGTCTCGGTGCTCGGTGGGCTTTGGTTTCTCGGAACATTGGTGATTCTTTTGAGATTACTTTGGCAAGCGCGCACGAATTCGGCAGGCAGTCCGCGCGTGTACGCATGGATTCTCGCTTGGATTCCGTTGCCGCACTACTTGGTTTGGAAGCCTTACTTTCTCTTCGTTTTTCCCGCGGTGTGGCTCGCGGCTACGTACGCCCTTTCGCCCGCGGCGTCGCGGTTGTGCCGAGGAGTCTTCGTGGTTTCAGTTGCAGCGTTTACCTTGAGTGGATTTGATGTCGTCGGTGTTTACTTCGCGACGGTGCTCGAAAGTCTGTCGATCTTTCTCTGGGCGACGCTGGGTC
>JBEIOW010000234.1:0-4365 GCA_040377385.1 Bacteriovoracaceae bacterium
CATCTCATGGATGCCCCTTCTAGCCCGAACTCTTTGCCGATCCCTTCGATCCTCAATACGATGACCCGCAAACGGGAGCCGCTGCGCACGCTGCAGCCCGGCAAGGTGAGCCTCTACTCTTGCGGCCCGACGGTCTGGAATTACATTCACATTGGCAATCTTCGCGCCGCGCTGACCTCGGACCTGTTCTTCCGGTATTTCCGCAAGCTTGGCTACGACGTGACTTACGTCCGCAACTACACGGACGTCGACGACAAGATCATTCAGCAGGCGGCGAAGGAGGGAGTGGCGCCCGATCAGCTTTCGCGTAAATACACGCAGGAGGTCGAGCGCGATTACGCGCTCGCCGGGATGCTCGAGCCCACCCACAAAACCAAGGTCACCGAGCACATTCCCGAGATCATCGCGTTGATCGAAAACATCCTTAAGAACGGCAAAGCCTACGTCGCCAAAGACGGCGAAGTTTTCTTTTCGATTGATGCTTTTCCCACCTACGGGAAGCTTTCGGGCAAGAAGCTTGAAGATCTCGACGCGGGAGTGCGGGTCGAAGTGCGCGACGGGAAGAAGAACCCGCTCGACTTCTCGCTCTGGAAACCCGCCAAGCCCGGAGAGCCTTTCTGGGAAAGTCCGTGGGGCAAGGGTCGTCCCGGCTGGCACATCGAGTGCTCGGCGATGGCGATGAAGTGGCTCGGGCCGAAGATGGACATCCATCATGGCGGAGAGGATCTGGTTTTCCCGCACCACGAGAACGAGATCGCGCAGTCCGAGGCGGGGAGCGGTGTGGCGCCCTACGTGGGCTGCTGGGTTCACAATGGCTTCCTGACGATGAACAAAGAGAAGATGAGCAAAAGTCTCGGCAACATCGTGAGCGCGAGAGATTTTCTCTCGGAGTACGGCGGAGAGGTCACGCGCTACATGTTGCTCTCGGTGCATTATCGCGCGCTCTTGGATTTCGGTGACGACTCCCTCGAGACCGCTCTATCGAGTTTGCAGCGACTTTATGAGGCCAAACAAAAGGCGCAAGCACTGACGAAACTTCGCGCGGCGATGCCGGACCAGCGCGCCGAGGCGAGCTGGGGGCAGTTCCTGGCGGAAGCCGAGGCAGCTCGGCGCGAGATTCGCGCGGCGTTCGCTCAGGATCTCAATACGTCGGGTGCGCTCGGTGCGCTCTTCAAGCTGATTCGGGAGTTCAACCGAAACCTCGCCGAGCCCCATGGCTCCGGGACGCCCGGTGCGATCCTCGGCGCGACGGAGCTACTGAGCGTTTTGGAGTCAGAAATCGGTGACGTCATGGGAGTCGGGCGCCTGGCTCCGGAGAAAGCGCTTCAGGACTTCGATGGAATTCGCGAGAGGCGAGCCAAGCGTGCGGGCGGTGAGCGCCTCAGCGCCGAAGAGATTGAGGCACTCGTGAAGGCTCGATTGGCTGCGCGCCAAGCCAAGGACTTCAAGGAGAGCGACCGGATTCGCGACGAGTTGGCGGCCAAGGGTGTGGTGATCAAGGATGGGCCGCAGGGCACGCATTGGGAGTATCGCTAGGGAACTGGCCCACTTCAGTGTCCTTGCGGTGCGCTTAACCGTCCGCATCGACAGGGCTTCTGCCGCATGCCCCCACGGAGTCTGGGGAGCAAGACCCGTTTACCCAGTGATTTCCAATGGCTGCGTCAGGTCCAGGCACACGCAGAGGGGGCAGTTTTAGTGATAAGCCCTTGTAATCCAAGCCCATCAATTAAGATTATTTAATACCAGGAGTTATTTTTTCCTGGCTGGTAAAGAAATTTTAAATTATTCTGAAGGGGAAGAAAAAGTTAACCGAAGCAGCCGCTTCGCACAACCCCCCGTAAGCGGCTGAAGAGAATTACTAAGGAGTGCGCCATGAGAAAAGCAAAAACCCACCTGGTCTCTTCCCTCTCGAGAGCGATGCTGGAAGCGCGAAAGCAACGGGCCTTTACTCAGGCCTTCGTTGCGAGCCACATTGGGATCTCGCAAGGCGCGCTTTCCAAAATGGAACGCGGTCTGCTCGTCCCTTCCGCGATTCAGTGGATCGAATTCTGTCGTCTGACCAAAATCAAAATCGATGACTTCATGGGTACGGGGACGACTTCCCCTAGTTCCGGCCAGAGCTCTTCTGGTCCGGGAGCGAAGGATCCGAGCTCGAAAGAGTCTCTGGGACTTTCAAGCGAAATCCCCCATTGAGATCGCATTCAATCTGAAGGCCTAGCTTTTCGAGTTTCCGGCGCAGGTGAAAAATGTGCACGTCGAGGCTCTTGTGGCTGACTTTAGCGTCTCCCCAGACCTCTGCCTGTAGGCGCCGGCGGGAAACCGCGGTGCCGACGGCGGTGTGAAGTATAGAAAAAATCTGTAATTCTTTGGCGGTGAGCCGAGCGTCTTGGGTGCCCCATTTCACGCGCAGCTTGGCCGCATCGAGTTCAATTCCTCCGGCCCCATTCTCGTCTTTGGAGGAGGCGGATTTACGCTGCTGAAGCAGTCGCTCTACTTTCACCACGAGTTCAGCTGCGGTGAAGGGTTTCGTCAGGTAGTCGAGTGCACCTTCGTTGAAGCACTGGCGAAGCGTCTGCTGGTGATCGAGCGACGAGACGACGATGAATGGGCATCGCACGAGCTGATGCGCATCCGGGCTGGCCAGAAAATCCAGAAAATTACCGTCCTGCAGTCGAAGGTCGGCGACGAGCAGGTCGCAGCCAGAGGAGTCGGTTGCGGCACTTTTGCGGAAGGACTCGAGTGACGAGAAGAACTGCAGATCGTACTCGTTTTCGAGGATTTCGGCGTAGACGAACTGGAGTGCGCTTTCGTCTTCGAGAATCCAGAGGGTCGGCTTGCGTTGAGGGGCGTGAGCGAGGTTCATTCCGAGGTCTCCGGATTGAGGGGAAGCAGCAGTGAAAAAGTGGTGCCGGAAGAGGCTTTGCTCTGCAGCCAGTCGACAACTTCGAGCGATCCTCCGTTGAGCTCCACCAGTCGGCGAGTCAGGAAGAGACCGAGGCTGCGCCGGTGCGTGCCTCCCTCTTTTTGCTCGATCGTGTAGCTCGTGAGGCTTTCGTATTGGCCAGACGGAAGACCCGACCCGTTGTCTTGGATCCACAACTCCGCCTTGCCCCGGTCTTGGTTGGAGAGCCGAATCTTGATCGCGGGCGAGGGGTGATTGTTCTCGGTGAGATCGCGTGCGGCGTTCCGATAGAGGTTATCGAGGATGTGCATGAGGTCGACGAGCGGAATTCGGAGCTTGAGGGCTTCGGCGACGGGATCGATCTCGATTTGGATCGGTAGAAACTCCTTCAAGCTGAATGCGGTTTTCATCTGGTCCATCACGGCCTGATGGGCCTCGCCGAACCGGCACCAGCGCCCAGCCTGCGTCGGCATTTGGACGCGGGTTCGGAGAGCGACGGTGAGTTGAATCGCGCGATTGAGACTGGCGGTGAGATGGTCCTGATAAGTGCGCCGCTTCTCATCGGGGAGCTGACCTTCGTGGAGTTGGGTGGCGGCGAATTGCGCAACATGAAGGGGACCGCTCAGATCGTGGACGAGAAGGGCCGACATCTCACCTAAGCTACGAAAGCGGGCCTGTTCAGCCTCTTCCAGCATGACTGACGAAATCTCCCGTTCCTTATCGCGGAGCCGCGTGACGAGAAGGTTGATGGTTTGCTCGAAGCGACCGAGCACGGGCGGAGTATGCAGCGCGATTGTGGCGGTGTTTTCGGGGTAAACGAGGCGTTGGATGATTTCCACAAGGTCGCTCAGCCCGAGATAGATGTACTCACGGCTGAGGAAAAACAGTCGACCGAAAAGCGCGAGACCCAGAGCCCCGATTACGCCGACTCGGATGGCGAGATCGATTCCGGTGCCGAAGATCCCGGACGAAACGAGCGCCGTTTGAATTCCGAGCATCAGCACCGGGATGAGCAACGAGGTGCGTAGCATGCGAATCTCATAGCGGCCGCTCGGATCGGGGAATCGCACCCGGCGGAAAGCGTCGCTGAGGTCGAATCTGCGGTGAAGTTCGGCGATCCAGCTTGATGTGGAGATATGGCTCTCAGTCATCTTGGACATGAAAAAGAAGACGAGGACGAAGATCTGGAGATTCGCCGCTAGGATCAGTTGAATCCAGCAGGAGTGCTCGTACTGCCACACAAAAACGATGATGCAGAGGTTGGGAATCGTGCGAATCAGCGTGGCGAGCGTATTGAAGGCAGATCGCTGCATTGGCAGCCGAAGCAGCGCCTCGAGCAGCTGGACGCGTTCGTCCGGATTCGCCCGTTGGAACTCTTCCGCCCGGCTGGCGCGTTCGTAAAGGGAGCCGCCTTTCCAGAATCGCGTGAAGAGACGGGTTTCGAAAAGGCGCAGAATCGTGGC
>JBEIOW010000373.1:0-3070 GCA_040377385.1 Bacteriovoracaceae bacterium
CGCCCGGTCCCAAGCCAGGTCGGTCCGAATCGAGGCCATACCGCGCGGGGCTTCCATCCAGCTGCGCATGCGCTCAAGGCTAGGTTCGATTTCGCGATTGGCGCGGATACCGCCGGGCTCGCGTTTCCAAAGTGGGCGTTCGATCAGGGCTTCGAGGAGCCACAGGCCACGAGCCCCCTGAAGAGGCACGAGCAGCGCCGCGCGGCTCTTCAGGAAATTCGACGAGCGTTCGGCGAGGGCCTGAATTTCTTTCCACGTGCGCAGAGGCGGAGCGGTGGCTTCGCGCATGCGGAACAGAAACTCCTGGTCGACGACCAGCAGGGGCACGATGCGTTCGAATGGTTGCGGCGCGGAAACGGGTCCTGAATCGCCCGCTTCGAGCGCTGCGATCTCCGAGGGCTCGATGACGGCAAGATCGGGTGCGATACCGGCGATGCGGCCGGCGATGGCCTCCCGGAGCGAAGAAAATTCACTGCCTTTGCGGATGAGCTGAACCGGAGACCGGGCTCCTTCGCCGCGATTGAACTCCTCGATCCACTGTGGAAGCACCCGGTCGGCGGCGCCTTCGAGGGTTCGGGAGGGGAAATACACCGTGATCGGACCGTCGGCGAGCGCCGCGCGCGGCTCACCGAGTGTGGCGAGCAGGAGAGTCGTGGCGAAAAAGCGCACGCAGGCGTGTCGTAAGGTCGGCATCGCTCGAATTTTAGGTATACTGAGCGGAGTGGACAAGGTGAAAGTCATCCTCAGCGATTGCCATCTCTCGGCCGGCCGATACTACGAAGGCAACATGAATCCCCACGAGGACTTCCACCACGATGGTGAGATGGTCGCGCTCTTCGACTACTTCTCCACTGGCGCCTACGGAGAGGGCGTCGAGGGTCCGGTCGACGTCGAGCTGATTCTGGCCGGCGATTACCTCGACTTCCTGAACGTGCCGATCAACGGAGACTTCGAGGAGAATGTGACCGAAGCCGTCGCCGTCGCCAAGTGCGAAGCGATCATCGCCGGTCACCCCGAAGTGATGGCCGCGCTCAAGCGGTTTGCCTCGCATCCGGGAAAGCGAATTTCCTACCTCATCGGTAATCACGACGCCGATCTGTTCTTTGAGAAAGTCCGCGAGCGTCTCGTGCGCGAGTGGGATCCGGAAGGTGCGTACCCGAGTGAGAGAGTGCGCGTGATTGCGGACACCGATCGCATCGACATCGAAGGCGGCGTGCAGGTTCGCCACGGCAATCAGCTTGAGGTGGGCAGCGACCTGAACTTTGATCTACCCACGATCGCCCGTCCGGGCGGAGCGGCGCCGGTACTCAATCTGCCTTGGAGCAGTCTTTACGTGCTCAAGATCGTGAATCGCCTGAAGTGGGACCGCGAGTACGTGGACAAGGTCCGTCCGGTGAAGGTGTTCATCTTCCTCGGCCTGTTCTTCGATTTCTGGTTCACGCTGCGGTACGTCTTCCTTTCGGTTTTCTATTTTCTCAAGACGCGCATCACCGTCGTGAGTCGCCGCAAGAACAGCCTGCGGACTCTCTCGGATCTGCTGCGGCAGGAGAGCAAGTTCTGGCTCGATCTCGAAGACGAGGCCAGGCGCGAGCTCGTGCAGAGCCCGGAGATCAAGACACTCATCATGGGTCATACGCACCGCCCGATGAATCGCAGCTGGCCTGACGGCAAGCAGTACATCAATACGGGCACGTGGGTTCAGATGGTCAACCTGGATTATCGCGGCCTAGGTCAGCAGATGCGGCGAACCTTCGCGCTCGTGACCATCCGGGACGGAGTCGCGCGCTGTGATCTTCGCCAGTGGATCGGCGAGCTCTCTCCGCATCAAATTTTCCAAGGCTAAGGAAGTTTAGGCGCGCTTCTTCCCGGGAGCGGGAGGAGGCACGACTTTGGGAGTTTTTCCGGGCGCGGGCTGCACGGTGCCGAATGCCGGTGTGCTCCCCGGTGGACTCGAGGGCGGACGAGCTACTCCGCGCGCGGGAGTGGAGTCTTCTTTGGCGTTCAGGCCACGCTCAATGAACGCAAAATAATCTTCCGGAAACTCATCGAAGACCGCCTTGCCGCCGCACTTAGGGCACGCGAGCTCGGGGAGGTTCTTGTAGATTTGCAGGAGCTTCGCCAGTGGCGCGAGCTGCACGAGGGTCGCGTGGCAACTTTCGCAGCAATAGGGGAGGTAAACGGATTCGACTCGTCCACCGGCCGTGAAGTTGGAGATGACGTTGAACTGTTCCACCATCGCCGGCGGGCATTCCTCAAAGACGAGTTCCGTCCCTTTGGCAACGATGTCTTTGAAGGCGCGAATCCAGGCGCGGATTCCCGTCGAGTTGAAGCGCTCGATACGTTTGCAGGAAACGCGGAGCGTTTTCGCGGGCAGCGACTTGAGAAGGGCGTCGAAGATCGCGCCGGTCTCATCGACCGATCCGATAATCTGCGCAAGCAGGGCGTCGCCGTTTTTCTCGATGCTGATCTTCGCCACGATGATTTTAGGGTAGCAGAACCTCGCTCTATTCTCTAGCGGCTGAATTTTCGGAACTCGCGACTGGACGCGGTATTGTCGCATTCCGCCGCGGCAATAATGATCTAGTTATTATCTAGCTTTGGTTGAGTTGGGGCGGGGTATTCCTCTGCGCATTCATCCTGCGAATTCATTAATGGTTAGGGTGGGTCAAATTGGCCGGGTTGCTCAGGGCGCTGATGCGCGTAGAATAGAAGGGAGAGGCCGGCCGATGCCGGGTCACCCGTGACACATTTTTCCCCTGCCAAAACGAATCGAGTCTCGCGGGTTGCCTGGATCGCAGGTCTTCCTGCTTTACTCGCGCTTGCGGCAAGCGGATGTTTGCCGAGCTCGAAAGCGACGTCCAATGGCGGCGGCGGTGGAGGAGGGGGAGGGACCACCTGCTCTTCGCTCACGGGTTCTTCGTGGGTTCCGGATGTCACCGGTGCTGGCGCCGGCAACCGCGATGGCGGCGTGACGATCACGAATGAGACTTACACGCGGACCGGTATCCGCGTCACCGCGCTCAATCAGTCATTTTCTGCGGGTGCGGCTTTAGCGGAAGTCCAGTTCACG
>JBEIOW010000491.1:0-2281 GCA_040377385.1 Bacteriovoracaceae bacterium
ATCGACCTGACCTTCCACGGACTTCAGTTCGCGCATGAGTTGTTGGAGCGCGGAAGCTTCGGCGGGATTGGCTTCAACTTTCGGAGCCTCACCGATCAAGGGCTTGAGATTCGGATTTCTCGCGTCGCTGGGGTGAAACACCCAGTCCTTTGACCAAGGCTGCGTAGCGAACAGATTTCCGGCGGTATCCAGGCTGATCGCCGCGGCTTGTGTCTCGGGAAGCCGTTCGGCCAGTGTCTCGCCCGCGCGTGCGAAGGCAGCGGCCTTGGTGTCCGCGGTCGGTACCGGAACCGGCGCCGCAGCAAGGGGCTGGATCTGCACGCCGGGCGCGCCCAGGAGACCTGAATCTTGCGCTTGCTTGATGGCCAGCTTTTGCGACTTACGGGCCGCTTCGCTCAAAAGGACTTGCGAGGCCTCGGTCTGTCCGGCCTCCGCGCCTTCGAGCTGAAGAGTGAACTCGCCCGCATCCGTGGATTGGGCTTTGGAGTCAACGGCGGCGGCGGGAACGGGCGTGCCGATAACTCGGCCTACGTTAACGGGATCCATCCGGGCTGACTCCTTTCTGCGCCATAGGAGCGGTCGGGGTCGCGGCTTTTCTCGGATTGAGGTAGCCGGTCATCGATTCGCTGAGCCTTGCCGCGCGGGCAGGCTCGATGTTGTTCATGATCTTGGAAAGTTTCGCGGTGGAGATCCGGGTCATGGCGACGATGGCGAGCTTCTCGTCCACGGTCGAGATGAGCTCGGAGGCCTTTTTAGGGCTCATGTTCTCGATCGTCTCGACGAGCTTGGCGACCTTCTCTTCGGTCTGCGCGTCGACCTGGCCCTGCTGGACCGCGATCAGATCCTTCATCTCCTCGAGGCGCTTGAGCTCCTCTTCGATGGCCGACTCCTTGGCTTTGATCTCGGCTTCTTTCTGAGCAAGCGTCTTCTGGCGAGCATCCAGCTCTTCGCGCCGCTTCCGGAGGTCTTCGATCGCCGAAGGATCCACCAAGCAGCCCTGCTCCACCACGCGCTTGGCGGGCGGATTAGCGCTGGCGGCGAGCGCCTCCAAGGCTTTCTCTTCGGAGCTCTCGGCAGCCGCTTCTTCCGCGACCGGCTTCTCTTCGCTCGTCGCCGTCTCGGGATTCATCAGAACCAGGCCGAGGCCGAGCGTGATCATCGAAGCGATGGCGAGTCCGCGGATCGAAAGAAGGCGAATCAGGGAGGCTTTCATCTTAAGCGCTCTCCCTTCCAAAATCGTCCTGCTCGTCGGACTTGTCCTTGAGGCGAGCACGCATGACGCTGGTATCGTCGGCCTGCTTCTGTTCCCACTTCCGGTATTCGATCTTGAACGCAGCGAATGCCTTCTCGCGAAGATTCTCGATCATGCGCGAAGCCCGACGCGCGACGAGGTAGGCGCGCATCGCCTGGTCGACGCGTTTCTTGGCCCGAAGGATCGCGAGCTCTTGACGAGAGATGCGCTGCTTCTGCCCTTCGATGAACTGATCCTCGAGCTGCAGCGGTAGGACACCGAGCGAAGGCGCTGCGGAAGTATCCGTCGCGAGAGACTCGCGCCGAGAGTACGAACGATCAAGCTCGTCTGAAAGTTTTTGTTTTTCGGAAATTTCGGCTTGAAAGCGGCTTTGGGCTTCAGAAAGCGCGCGGAGAGATTCATTCTCCCTGGCCTTCCGGACCTTTTCGAGTGTTTCGAACTGAAACTTGAACCGCTTCATACCCTTTTAGTGTGAGGGATCGCGTGCAGGCGCAATAGACTGAATGTTTTGCCGTCTAGAGGCTCTGGGCGCGGCAAGAGCTGCCACGTCCAATTCCGTTCGGCGTGCCTGGCCGGCAAGTTTGGCCGTTTGCCGAGGTCACTAGGCAGGAAGTACTTTCCCAGGGCTCCCCTTCGGCGCCGAAGGCGGCCGACGAATCCCCCGGAAAAGCCTGTCGCGTGACATGGCGATGGTGTGCGCGGCAAAGCAATCGGAGATTCGTGTCTACCGTCTTGCCGCCCATCGCATAGGGCTGCCGATGATCCACTTCCAGTCCGTAGGCCGACCCGCATCGCTTGCCAGTGCGGCGATCTTGATACGCACAGGTCCGATCCCTTCTGAACACCGCCCTTCTTTGGACGGTGCTGGGAAGGCGGCGCTCGGGATCTACCGGCTTTTGTTTTTTATCTTCCTGAGCCGCGGGATCGATTTTCTTCAAGGTGAGCTTAGCCATCTGGGCCACGGTTTCTTCAATCGTTCCGAGAGCCATTAACGACTGAATGCGCTTCAGATCCTGCAGCAAGGTCTCG
>JBEIOW010000220.1:0-4552 GCA_040377385.1 Bacteriovoracaceae bacterium
GATCAACAGCACCTCCGGCCAACGCGTCACGACCGGAAGGTAATCGATATTATAGACATCGGCGGGAAGTCGGATCAAACGTGAATCCGAGAGGAGTCGATTGACTCCGAGGCCCAATGCCACCCCTGCGCCCACTCCGATCGCGCCGATCCCAGTGCCAATCCCCGCAAAAAGAGCGAAACTCTGACGCGGCCTAAAGCCCATCGCCTTGAGAATCGCGATCTCTTTCGTTTTGTCGTGAATCATCATCATCAGGGTGCTGACGACGTTGAATGCCGCGACGATCACGATGATCGTGAGAATAATTGAGATGACGACCTTCTCGAGCTCGATCGCCGAGAGCAGGTTCTGGTTCAGCTGCGCCCAATCCTTCGAGCGGAACGGGTAACCAAAGTTGTCGGTGAGGCGGTCAGAGGCCGCACGAGCGTTTGCGCCCGGAGCCAGCTTCATCTTAAAGGCCGTGACCTTGCCGGGCTGCTCGAGGAATGCCTGCACGGCCTCGATCTTCGCGTAGACGAACTTCGAGTCGTAGTCGTGATTCCCCATGCGAACCAGTCCCGAAACCATCGCCGGCAAAACCTTCGGAGGACCGGGTTGGTCAATTCCACCTTCGCCCGCAAATGGCGCGATCAAACGGATCTCATCCACGATCGTCACGCCCAGCCGCTCCGCCAACGCCGTGCCGACGAGGACCTGGTCTGGCTTTTCGGACAGACTGCCGCGCACGATCCGGTCGGCAATTCCCGTCACCTGACGCACGGTCGAGAAATCCACGCCCTCTAAGACCGCGCCAGCCACACCGTTCTTGCCAGCCACCATGAGCGGCGCGATGAAAGCCGCGGTCACCGCCCGCACTTCGGGCACTGCACGCTTAATCTTATCGATCACTTTTTCGGGAGAGTCGATCGGCTCCCCCCGGGAGTAGAGGATGACATCGCCGTTCATCTGCGTGATCAGGTGGACGAGCTCGCCCCTAAAGCCGTTGATCACGCTCGTCACCACGACGAGCGCCAACACACCGAGCGAGACGCCCGCGACCGAGACCCAAGCGATAAACGAGAGAAACCCATCGCTCGACTTCGAAAGCAGGAACTTCCGCCCGAGGAATGGAATCAGCGAACCGCCCATTCCCAAAGCCTACGCGATGCTCAGCCCGGGCTGGAGTCTTTTTTATGCTTACTTCGCCGTGGGACGCATCTGCGGGAACAGGATCACGTCCCGAATACTGGCGGAATCCGTGAAAAGCATGACCAACCGGTCAATGCCAATCCCCTGCCCCGCCGTCGGCGGCAGACCGTATTCCAGCGCCGTGACGAAGTCCTCGTCCATATCGCACGCCTCGGCGTCGCCGGCATCCTTCTGGGCGACCTGCGCGAGAAAGCGCTCCTTCTGGTCGATCGGGTCGTTCAGCTCGGAGAAGGCGTTGCCCATCTCGCGGCCATAGACAAAGATCTCGAAGCGATCCACGACGAACGGATCCTTCTCGTTCCGGCGCGAAAGCGGCGACACGTCGAGCGGATAATGCGTGACGAAAGTCGGCTGAATCAGCTTGGCCTCGACCTCGTGGTCAAAGATCACCATCTGCAGCGCACCCAGCGACTCCGTACCGCGCAAAGGGTAGCGCTTGCTCTCGGCATAGGAAACCAAGGCCGCGCGGTCACGCAGCTTGGCTCGGTCTTGGAACCCGGAATACTTCAGGATCGAATCTTCGATCGAAATGCGCTCCCAGCGTCCATCGAGCTGAATCTCCGTACCTTGGTAGGTGATCTGCCGGCGCCCGGCCACCTTGTCAGCGATCCGCTGAAAGAGCTTCTCCGTAAGATCCATGAGGTCGTCGAAGGTGGCGTACGCCTGATAGAACTCGAGCATCGTGAACTCAGGGTTGTGCTTGATCGAGATCCCCTCGTTCCGGAAGTTCCGGTTGATCTCGAAAACACGATCCAGCCCACCGACCACGAGCCGCTTCAGATACAGCTCCGGCGCAATCCGCAGGTAAAGATCCAAGTCCAGGGTGTTGTGATGCGTGACGAACGGGCGGGCCGCGGCGCCTCCCGCAATTTGATGCATCATCGGCGTCTCGACTTCGAGGAAGTCCCGCTCAATGAAGAACTGACGAATCTCTTCCACGATCTTCGAGCGCTTACGGAACGTCTCGCGCGTCTGCTCGCTCATGATCAGATCCAGATAGCGCTGGCGATACTTGATCTCGACGTCCGCGATCCCGTGGAACTTCTCGGGCAATGGGCGCAGCGACTTCGTGAGCAGCTCGAGCTGCTCCACCCAGACCGCGAGCTCGCCGGTCTTAGTTTTGAACAACGTGCCCTCGCCGAAGACGATGTCACCGACATCGAGCTCCTTGTAGCGAGCGTGCCCGGCATCGCCGAGTTTGTCCTTCGAGGCGTAGAACTGCATCATTCCGCTGCGGTCGCGGATCTGCAAGAACCCCGCTTTGCCGAAGTCGCGAATTGCCATGATCCGTCCAGCGATCGATGCGCGGACACCCATGGGCTCGAGCTCTTCTTTGGACTTCTCGTCGTACTCCCGGTGCAGGCCCGCCGCGAGCGCGTTTGGCTCAAAACCGTTCTTGAACGGGTTTTCTTCCCGCGCACGGATGACATCCAGCTTCTCAAAGCGGACGCGCACCTGCTCTTGGAGCGCGGCCATGGCCTCGGCTGGACTCAGGGGAACTTGATTTGCGGGCGTTTTTCCGCCGGGTCCGGGCTTCATCGCTTAGTGTGCTCCGTCGCTCTCGAGGTAGCGTTCGGCGTCAATCGCCGCCATGCACCCCATGCCCGCGGCCGTGACGGCTTGGCGGTAAACTGGATCCGCAACATCACCGGCAGCAAAGACTCCCGGAATGTTCGTCTTCGAGCTCCCCGACTGGGTCAGGAGGTAGCCGACCTCATTCATGTCGAGCTGGCCTTTGAAGAGGCCCGTGTTCGGCTGGTGACCGATCGCGATGAAAACGCCTTTGACGGGAACCACGGAAGACTTGCCCGTAGGCACATCCTTCACCCGAATACCCGTGACGTCCTTCTCGCCGACGATCTCTTCGATCTCGGTGTTCCACATGAACTTGATCTTCGGATTCTTCAGCGCCTTCTCTTGCATGATCTTGCTCGCGCGCAAGGTGTCGCGACGATGGATCACGGTCACAGAGCTCGCAAAGCGCGTAAGGAACGTCGCCTCTTCCATCGCCGTATCGCCGCCGCCCGCCACCGCGACATCCACTCCGCGGAAGAAGAAGCCGTCACAGGTAGCGCACGCCGAAACGCCCTTGCCTTGTAGCGTCTTCTCCGACGGCAGGCCGAGCCACTTTGCGGATGCTCCCGTCGCGATGATCAAGGTTTGGGTGCGAACGATTTTGCCGTCGGAAGTCTCGAGCGTAAAAGGACGCTTCGAAAGGTCCGCTTTCTTGATCCAGCCCGTGAGGAAGCGCGTGCCGAACCGCTCTGACTGCTTCCGAAAAGCGGTCATCAGTTCGGGGCCCATAACGGGCTCCGCGAACCCAGGATAGTTCTCAACGTCGCTCGTGATCGTGAGCTGTCCGCCCGGCTGATCGCCTTCGATGACGAGAGGCTTGAGGTTGGCGCGCGCAGCATAGATCGCGGCCGTCAGGCCGGCGGGCCCGGTTCCCAAAATCACCATGGATTCAATGCCGGATTCGGTAGTCATGGTCAGCGCTCCTCTGATTATGAACTTTAAAACTCGGACTTCAAAAACGACGAAAACCCGGTCACCGCGGAAGCGGCCCGAGTTCCGCGAGATCTCGAGACGACGTTCGAAGACGTCGTACCCATGACCTTAATCGTTTTCTGCGAGCTCTTCGAGATTGGTCCAGAGCGCGTTGGCCGCGTCGTCCGGAAGGTCCTTCACGGTCTTCTCGTGGTCCTTGGAGGTGATGAGACCGCGATCCAAGTTCCGCTCGAGGACGCGAACGTCCATCTTCTTTTGTTCCGAAGCTTCGTGAAGGAGTGCCATAGGAAGGGAGATTTAAAGCCGGCGCCCCGACGTGTCAATGCCAAGTCCGAGGATCCCTCTCGGAATCCTCATCCTTATCGTTATCGATGATCAGCCGAAGATGACTCTTCCCCTTCCCTTTGGCCGGGGCAGCAAAGAGGCCGGTACGGCGACCCGGGGCTTGACGCGACGCGCCCTGAGCCTTGCGCTTCTTATAGAGCATCCAAGTCGCGCGGGCATACAGGTAACCAAAGCCAGAAACCATGCCGCCCAAATGAGCCGCGCTCGAGAGACCGGAACCTGCACGGCCCGAGAACAGGCTAGAAAAGAACTCGACGCCCATCAGGATCCAGACGAAGTGCTTAGCCTTCATCGGGAAGAGCATCATGAATAGCAGGGTGCGTTCGGAGAACAAGATCCCGTACGCCATCAACAGGCCGTAGATTCCGCCCGATGCGCCGACCATCGGCGTTTGCAATCCGGTTCCCCAGCCAAAGACCTGAAGCACGAGATAGAGCACGCCCGCGCAGAAGACACAGAAGAAGTAAAAGACGAGGAAACGCCGCGTGCCCCAGACTTGTTCAAGCTCCCC
>JBEIOW010000463.1:0-2459 GCA_040377385.1 Bacteriovoracaceae bacterium
CTACAACCTCGAGGCCCCCTGGGTGGCGCTCTACGTCGACACTGGCCATCCGCTCTCAGCCGAGGACCATGAGACACTGACGAAAAACCTCAACCTCGCGCGAGAGCTCGGCGCCGAGGTCCTCACGACCCAAGACGGCTCAATCGTCGAAGCCATGAAACGAGTGGCCGCCGAAAGAAACGTCACTCAAATCGTGATGGGTCGTCCGGACCGAAGATTCCTGCGGGACCTCTTTGGCCGCGGAAATCTTCTGGATCAGCTCGTCAATCAGACGAGCGAGATCGACGTGCACGTGGTCCGTCAGAAGAGAAAACCGATTTACCGAGGGTTCCGCATCCGTCTCCCGGTGATGACGTCGGGTCCTCTCCTCTACGGATACACCGTGGGGCACGTCGCAGCGCTCAGCCTTCTCGGGTACGCGCTCACGGGCTGGCTCGGCTACCGCGCGATCGGATTCTGGCTGCTCCTGGGGATTCTTCCCCTCTCGATGTTTGCGGGGCTGGGCCCCACGCTTCTCGCCGCAGGACTCACGGCGCTCACTTGGAACTACTTCTTCATTCCGCCTCAGTTTACGTTTGCGGTTCGAGAATTCGAAGACGTGATGATGATCTCCGTCTACTTCGCCGTGGCATCGGTCGTGGGGTTCCTTGCGTCGCGAATTCGTAAACAGGAAATGGACCTTCGTCAGCGTGAACGGAAGTCCAACATCCTCTATGAATTCGGCAAGTCCCTTTCGGAGGCACGCTCGGAATCGGAGATCGCAACACGCGCCGCAACGAGCATCTCGCTCGCCCTTCCGAGCGACGTGGCGATTGTCCGCGGGGCCGATGACACTCGACTGCGGACGGAACCTCTCAACCCGGCATCACGAACGCTGAGTGAAAAAGACTGGGCAGTCGCGAGCTGGGCCTACGCCAACCAAAAGAAAGCGGGCTGGAGAACCGACACCTTGTCCTCATCCGACTGTCTCTGCCTCCCCCTCCGGGGCCGCTCAAAGACCATCGGCGTCCTCGTCCTTTATCCGAAGGAGTCGCTCTCCCTCACGCTTGATCAGGAAAATCTCATTGAGACCATCTGCGGGCATCTCGCTACAGCGCTAGAACGCGAACTCCTCGAAGAAAATTCTCGCCGCACAGAAATCTACGAACAGTCCGAGAAGCTCCACCAGGCTCTGCTCAATACGGTCTCCCACGAACTGCGCACTCCCCTGACGACGATCATTGGAGGGGCCTCGGCACTCCAAGAACTTCAAACCGCGCCGAATCATGACCCCGCCCTCCGCGGCAGCATTACCGAAGAAATCACCGATGCGGCCGAACGCTTGAATCAAACCATCGAAAACTTGATGGATATGTCGCGACTCTCCAGCGGCGTCCTCAAACTCAACTCGCACCTCTTTGAGCTCAACGATTTTATTCGCTCCATCCTGCAGCGCCGGTCGAAGCTCGTTTCGGGACGCCAGCTTCTCCTTGAACTCTCCACGGATGATCTCTTCGTCCAGGGCGATGAGAAGGTTCTAGAACATGTTCTTCTGAATTTGATTTCGAACGCGGTCCAGTACTCTCCCCCGCACTCCACGATGACCGTGCGGACAAGCCGCAATCAGTCCTATGCGCAACTGGTGGTTCTGGACGAAGGCGTCGGCCTACCGGAAGGCGATCTCAAGCGCATTTTCGAGCGCTTCTACCGCGCTCCCGGCAGTCCTCCCGGCGGGGTCGGCCTCGGCCTCTCCATCACGAAAGCCTTGGTCGAGGCTCACGGCGGCGCGATCTTCGCGGATCATCGTAAGGATCGGAAAGGGGCACAGTTGACGGTCCTCCTCCCGTTCCACCCCATTCCCAAGGAAGTTCTGGAATGAAGCGTCGAGTATTGATCATCGAGGACGAAGACTCGGTCGCGCGCCTCCTCGTCGCTGGACTGGATCCCGATCGCTTCCAAATCCGCGTTGAGACCGATGCGCGAAAGGGTATTCAAGGCGCGATCGAGTTCCGTCCCGAGATCGTGATTTTGGATTTAGGACTTCCGGACCAAGACGGCCAAACGGTGCTCGTTCAACTTCGAGAATGGTTAAAAGCGCCGATCATCATCTTGACCGCGCGCGAGAGCGACGACGATAAAGTGAAGGCGCTCGATGCTGGAGCCGACGACTACCTTACCAAGCCGTTCAGCATGGCGGAACTCTTAGCGCGCATCCGAGTCGCGCTCCGGCACTCCGAATCTGTTCACGCATCTTCCCTCTATAAAGACGGTCCGCTTGAATGCGACCTCGCTGGACACCAGGTGCGCGTCGAGGGGAGCTTGGTTCAGCTCACGGCTACAGAATACGAAATTCTGCGGGTCTTGATTCAGAACGCCGGCAAAGTCGTTACGCATCGCCATCTTCTCAAGACGATCTGGGGCCCGAACTCGGTCGAGCACACGCAGTATCTCCGAGTGTACGTCGGACAGCTTCGCAAGAA
>JBEIOW010000471.1:0-2400 GCA_040377385.1 Bacteriovoracaceae bacterium
ATCCACACCCAGCACGTCCGGGAGCATCAGCGGGCCCATAAGAACTCGCTCTGAATCATCATTGTTCCGGAGCGAGAGGCTCAAGGCCGTCTCACCGTTGGCGGAGATCAGGGCCATCATCTGGGCTTGCTGGGGTTCGACTTCGATCGTCACCGTATTGAAGCTGAAATCTTCGGAAAGATTCTTGATGCGTGGCTGCTTAGCGCCCGAGTCCAGCTCGACCGTCCGGGCAAGATTGTTAGTCACGTTCCGCCCGACCGCGAGCACGACCACATCCTGAAGCAAGGTCTTCACGATCTTGTTCTCACGGCCGTAGCCCATGTCGATGACCGCAATCAGATCCACGCGATCGCCCGGCTTAACAAGCTTGGCCACCCCGGAGACGTCATTGACCGGCACGGCGATCGCACGCTTGCCTGGAGCGACCTGCGGCGAGAGGCCCGTCCGGATGCTCGGCTCGGTAATCTTGTTGAAGCTGATCTGCTCGCCCTTCTTGATCGGGACCACGGCGACCGTACCCACGAGGGACTTCAGGCTGCGATTGGTCTCGGCGTCGGCTTCGCTGCGTTCAAAGCGAATGGACGAAGGCTCGAGGAAGCGCTTCGGGATGGGCTCGAGCACGAGCGACTCTTCAAGCAGCGTTTCCTGCTCCTTGATGTCCCGTTTGGCCTTCACCACGAGGACTTCCGTGCCGAAGCGGCGCTTGGCATCGTCCTCGACGCTCGTCACGTAACTTTGAATGAAGAATGCGGAGGCGAGCGCCATCGCCAGCGAGAGTGTCAAAGCCTTGTTGTTCATTGAACGCCTCCCATGCCTTCAAGTTTGGTCGCGCAGTACCGGTATGCCTTAGAGTCACGCACCTCGCGGACGACATAACTCGGCCCGTAAGCGGGAATGAAGTCGCCGTTCCCGCCGCTCATCGAGACGCTGTTGGCGCAAAGCGAGAAGGTGTTCCGTACGCGGACGTTCGTCCGTTCGGTCGGCTGCTTGTCATCCGTATCGCGGCCGCCCGCGGCCGGGTTCCGAGCGATAGAGTAAGTCGATGCTTTCGGCGAATAAGTCGATCCGTCGCCGGTGTCGGTACGCAGGTTGTTGTCCGAGATTCCCATGACGACCTGGTTGGTGTCTTTACTGAGCATGGCGCGCTGCTGATGCCGCTTCGGGAAATACGGGCTGTTGTGCGCGACGAAAAAGACGTGCGCCCGCGCATGCTGCTGATTCACGATGCTCATTTGAATCGCGGTCGAGATCTTCACGAGCACGAAGGGGAATGCGAGCAGGACGGGAAACAGAAACAGGAACTCCAGCAGGCTCTGCCCCTCTTCGGAGCGGAGTCGCGAATCGACCTGATTCAATCTCGGGTTCGTCCCTCTAGCAGCCATTATCTAAAACCACCTCTTCCGCTCGCAGGGAGAGAGTTCCGGTGAAGTACTCCAAGCACTCACTCCGGGACGGCTCACGCCCTAACCAGCTTTCCGACTGGAGCTCGAGCTGGTTCTTCTTTTCCGCGGGGTTAGCCCCCCCGAAGGGCAGAAGAAACAGACGGCTCTTAAATCTGTATCGGACTCCCTGCATCCAACTGTAGGAAGGGTCTCCAGCCTGCGCCTGGGCAGCGATGGCGGGATGAAATCCGATGGCGAGGCCCGGCACGACTTCGTCCGCACCGTCAAGATCCTGGCTATCGCCCTTCGCGATCATGGGAAGCCGGTCCTCACCGGGGTTGTCTTTCTTCTTCAACATCCGCGAAGCGACGGAGCGCGCGCGATCGACCTGCTCTTCGGGATTCGGTCCCGCAGCGAGATAGGCGCGGGCGCTCATGAAGGTCGCGTACTGCACGTAACTCGACCAAGCGAGGCCAAACGAGGAATGAATGAAGAAGAACACCGTGCTCATCAGCAAAATGAGCGTGAGCGCAAATTCGAGGGTGGCTTGCCCGGCTCGATCGAGCCGATTTCTCTTCTTCGTCGGCTTTTTCATCACGTGGTGTCCGGGTTGAAAAAGACGCGGAAATTCGTCTCATCCGAATCTTTGCCGAGACGCGGATGCATATAGGGGTCGCCGTCCTCGAAGCTCTTCGCTTTGGGATGTCCGTTTTGATAGGCGCGACGATAGTCCTCGGTGAAGGGCTTTCTGAACGCGTCTGCCACGCGCGGCTCCCGGAAGAGCCGGGCGACGATCAGGTAGAAGCTGACGATGACGGCGAGGAGCAGGATGTACTCCGTGACCGCTTGTCCTGACGTTTCGCGGAGCGTGTTTTTTAACACGCTCGCTTCACTGCTATTTCTGATCCGGCGCGAGCCGGATGTTTCGCGGAGCGTGTTTTTTAACACGCTCGCTTCACTCCTGTTTTTTATCCGGCGCGGGCCGGATGTTTCGCGGAGCGTGTTTTTTAACACGCTC
>JBEIOW010000539.1:0-1977 GCA_040377385.1 Bacteriovoracaceae bacterium
ATCCGATCTTCTTCCGTCAGAACATGCCCGCGATGGATGGGAATCTCACCCTTCTCCACCCTTGCGATGTAAGTCTCGAGGAGTTTCTCATTCTGAGAGAAGGCACCCCACGAATCGCTGATGGACGAGACCCCGAGACCAATCAGGGGCGAAACCTGGCGAGGAGTGTAGCCCATGAAATTCCGGTGAAGCGTCCCTGCCTGCGTCGCTTTCCAGAGCGAATCCGACTCGAGCGCAAAGTGATCCATGCCAATTTCGCGGTAGCCGGCCTCTTCCAACATCTCGCGACCGAGTTCGTAAAGCGCGCGCTTCTCGTCACCGGCCGGAAGATCCGCCTCAGTAAAGCGACGTTGGCTCGGTTTGATCCACGGTACGTGAGCGTAGGCATAGAACGCGATTCGATCCGGCCGTAGTCGGCGTACGGCCTCGATCGTCTCGCGAATGCTCGCCCGCGTTTGAAACGGCAGTCCGTAAATCAGATCAAAGTTGACGCTATCGTAGCCGAGGGCTCGCGCCTTTTCGGTCACGTCACGAACTTGCTCCTCGCTTTGCACTCGGTGAACGATCTCCTGCACCTTCGGATCGAAGTCCTGGATACCGAGACTCAGGCGGCGAAATCCCTTTTCGGCGAGCACCTTGAGATGTTCGAGATTCGTTACCCGCGGATCGGCCTCGACCGAAAACTCCGCGCCCGGGGCGATCGTGATAGCGCCGAGCAACCCATCCATCAATCGACACAACTCCGACGGCTCCAGAAACGTTGGCGTGCCGCCCCCCAAGTGGATCTCCGAAACCAGGACCTTCTTGCCCGCAGCCGAGCGGCCGAGATGGTTGAGGTAAATCCCCCACTCCTTGAGGACCGTGTCCACGTAGGGAGAACCCACCGCGCGATTCCGCGTGATGCGTGTATTGCAACCGCAGTAAGTACAAAGACTCTCACAGAAGGGGATGTGCACGTAGAGCGCCGCCCCGATTCCGCCGCTCTCATTGAGCTCGAGCGCTTCACGGACACCACTCACCCACTCGGCTTCCGTCGGGGTGCGATCCCAGTAGGGAACCGTCGGGTAACTCGTGTAACGCGGACCTGGCACGTTGTACTTCTTGAGGAGAGCGGACGAAACCTTCATGGAAACACCTCTCGCGCGAGCAGGACGAGTTTTCGCACATTTTCTTCGGGCGTTTTCTGAAGGACGCCATGACCTAGACCACAAATCCAACCTCGGCGAAGTTCCGCGGGAACTTTCTTCACTTCCGCAAAGACCTCACGGACCCGAGCTTCAAGCGCCGGCCATTCGAGGAATAGCCAGTTCGGGTCGATATTCCCTTGGATTCCGAAACGGCCGCCCCACTGGGACAGAGTCCGCGCGAGGTTCACGCTCCAATCGACTCCGAGGCAGGAAATCGGAAGATCGCGCAAAGAGTTCCAGTACCGCTCATCGGTTCCTTTGGAATAGTAGACCACCGGGAAGCCAGGACAGAGCGCGTGAAATTTTTTGAGTACTCGCTCGATGGCCGGCACGACCTGAGCCCGAAAAACATCGGGCGAAATCTCCCCGGCGCAAGTATCCAGCATGGCAACCGTATCGGGTCCGGCTTTCGCCTGAAGCGCCATATTGTGCGCGAGGAGGTCTTCGAGTTTCTCGCAGAAACCTTCAAATCGTCCATCACTCATGCCACTCACGGCAGAATCGATGACGCCGCCTTGGTGGCTGCCGGCCGCGGCATAGAAAAAGAGAGTAAGCGGTCCACCGACGAACCCAATGAGGCCTTTTTCAGCGGGGAGCGCTTTGCGAATCAAGCGCATCGCTTGGGCCTGAAAATCGAGCTCCTGCGCAAGTTCCGCTCCCGAGCGGAGGCGACTCAAGTCCTCTTTGCGTTTGAGGTGCCAACCGAGCTTGGGGCCGGGCGAATACTCGAGGCCCATTCCCATGGTCTCCAACGGGAACAGCAAATCGGAGAAAAGAATCGCCGCATCGA
>JBEIOW010000337.1:0-3387 GCA_040377385.1 Bacteriovoracaceae bacterium
CGTGCGCGCTCCCGGGAGCGCCTTCGGCCCAGAGCCCTCGAGCGTTGAGAAGCTCGGTGATCGGCGTCGACGTGAAAGGGCCGAGGCAGCGTTGTCCATCGGCGGAGAAAACGGTTACGGCAAGACCCGTTGCCCGGCTGAACTGGGCGAGCGGAGTATCCCAAAAAGACGGGTTCCAAATCGTCAATGACGCCGTCCTTTCTCCCTCCGTGAAGGCGCCCCGTTTGAGCGCACAGGCTTTTGTTTCTCCATTTTAGGGGATTTTGGGAGGCTCTCTCCGCTGACCACTCGCTCTTCGATGATCGGGCTCTTGCGATCCGGCGACCACGAGAGGAGTCCGTAGTAACTCGAGAAGGGGAGCTGTGGAACGGCTTCGAGCTCACCGGCCTCGCCGCTCTGCTCGTCGAGTAAGGAGATTCCCCCTTGGTCGATGACGTACTCGCGCGTCCGCTGAAGGTTTTTGCTGCCGCGGGCTTTCGGCACGGTAATCGCTCGGCGCAGGCGAGTGGAGATCTCGACGTAATTGAGGAGGACGATGTTGTCGACCAGGTGGGAAGCCTTGAGGTCCTCGCTGATCTGCGAGACGCCGAGGAGTTCGGGGCTCTCGTAGTTAAACATCGCGGTCGCCAATCGATTCTTGAAGAAAGTCGCCAGCGCGTACATGAAGTCCCCGGATTCTTCAGGGCTCGTTGCCTCGTACGCAGCGAGAGAATCGATCACGACTCGCTCAATCTGATCTTCTTGCACAATCCGGACGATGTCTTCGAAATGCACGTCGAGTTCAAGTTCAAGCGGGGAGTCGTAGTGGATGCGGACTTTGCCGTCGCGTACCCAATCGCCCAGCGGAAACCCTAGGCTCTCTGCGTTTCGGATGAGCTGCTGCGGATGCTCATCCAGCGTGACGAGCAGGCCCTTCTTGCCGTCTTTGACCCCTTGGTCGAGGAACTGAATGCCCGAGACGGTCTTCCCGGTTCCGGAGATTCCGACGACGAGAGTGACGGATCCGTCGTAAAGCCCTCCGCCCATCATGGTATCGAGCGCGGGGTTGCCGGTTGAGGTGCGATGAGAGGAAGTCGCCTGTTGATTGAACTCTTTGGGGCGAGACTGCGTGCGACGGTAGATCTGTACGCCTTTACCGCCTTCGATGCGGAAAGTGTGCTGCCCGCCGATAAAGTCCTGGCCTCGCGACTTGGAGACTTCGAGGTAGCGATGGATCCCGCGGCGTTTGGTCTCGGCCGACAGGGTGATGATCGTGTCGCACACGAAACGTTCGTGGCCGTGATTCTGGCCTGCGTCGCCGTTTCGGGTGGCTACCTCGCGCGTGAGCATCGCTGTCACGCCGTAACGCTGGAGGCTTTCCACGAGCACATGAAGGGAGTCGCGGAAGGGGCGTCCATTGAGTGAATCCCCAAAAATTTGGAGCGGCGTGATCCCGTCCAGTAAAAGGCGCTTAGCGCCGATCTCACGGATTTGCTCAGCGAGCACGCCATCCGGAGACTGGAGCTCGTCCAGAATCACGCTCGGGCTCGTGTAGACGATTTTCACTTTTTTCTTTTTTTCGAGCGAAGCAAAGTCCCAGCCGAACCCCGCAGCATCGCGCATTAGCTTCTGGGGCCCGAGCTCGAAGCTGACGATGAGGCCGGGCTCATCGAGCTCCATGGCCCCCCGGTAGATGAATTCGAGTCCGAGCGTCGTCTTGCCGGCTCCTGGCGAGCCCTCGAGCAGGATGATGTTGTTCTGATTGATCCCGCCCATCAAAACTTCGTCGAGACCGCTGATGCCGATCCGTGTCTTTAGGGGGGCAGCTTCGTTCTTCAGCATCATTCCTCCGAGGGCGCAATTCATCAGTCCTTCTTCTCAATAGAATAGAACGCAGTGACAAAGTAGCGATTTCCACAGGGGTTGCGTCGTGATTGAGGTGTCGGTATGTAGACTATAGTCTGCACTTTGTGATTAGGGCATTTTTGGACAACGAATCTGCAACTGGGAACGCACCTGATGGACTTGGCTCAAGAATTTGGAAAGTCATTGCGGCGGCGGCGATCGGAACTAGGAGTGTCCCAAGTCGAACTCTCCAGGACGGCAGGCCTCGACCGCACTTTTGTCTCGATGCTGGAGCGTGGGTTGCGACAACCTTCGTTGTCGACCCTCATGGCGCTAGCTCCGGCGCTGGCCACTGAGGCGTCGGTCTGGGTAGCGGAGCTCGAGCGTAAACGTCGACGACGCGCTCGCGCGCTGAGGGTGATCCGGTAGGGAGAGGGTCTTACCGCTGAGTCCGCAGCTTCACGACGGGACGTGAAAGACGAACAGGCGGCTTTCCTTTCCCCGCGGGAGCGCCCAAGGGCTTCGCGTCGCGTTTGACCGGACGAACGTGCACCGGCTCGCTTGGCCATTCGTCGGCATCTTGGCGTGTCGCGCGGCGAGCACCCGTCTCGACGCGAGCGAGCTTCGTCAGGAAGGGCTCATCGCGTTCGGTGATGAAATTGATCACCAGGCCCTTGCGCCCGGCGCGCGCCGTGCGGCCCACACGGTGGAGGTAGTTCTCCATCTGTTTAGGCATGTGGTAGTTGATCACGCGTCCGACGTGCTCAAGATCCAGGCCGCGCGAAGCGAGGTCGGTCGAGACGAGGAGCGGAATGGTGCCGTCACGGAAGGCCTTGAGGTTCGCGCGGCGCTCTTTCTTGTCCATTTCGCCGCGATAAATCACGCATTCTTGGCCGAGCTTTTTGAGCGCAACCGCGAGCTGGTCACATTGTTCGCGCGTGTTCGTGAAGAGAATAGTGCCGCCTTGCGGAGCTTCTCCCTGGAGAAGTTTTTCGAGGACCGGCATCCGTTTGCCGTCGGGAATCTTTTGATTGCGGGTCGTGAGGCCGGCGACGACTTTGTGGCTGCCTTCGCTGCGGATGACTTCGGCGTCGGCGAAGAGTTCCGCGATCAGTTTTTCCACTGCCGGAGAGACGGTCGCCGAGAAGAGCGCCATCTGCGGCGACGGCGGGCAAGCGTTTACGATCCGGCCAATGTCGGGTTTAAAGCCGTGGTCGAGCATTTGGTCGGCCTCATCCAGGACGAGAATGCGGATGTCCCCGAGACTGACGAGACCGCGTGAGACCAGTTGATTGAGGCGACCCGGAGTCGCGACGAGCACCTCGAACGAGCCGCGCAGGTTTTTCTTCGCGACATCGAGATCCGTGCCTCCGAGCACGCTGCGCACACGCAGGCGGGTCGTATGGGTGAAGGGCTTAAAGGCTTTGCTCACTTGCTCGCCGAGCTCGCGGGTCGGGACCACGACGAGGGCGCGAGGCTGCGCGTCCTGGCGAATCGGGTTGCCTTCGATCTCCAGCGTCTTCAGGAGGTGCAAGATGGGTAGCGCGAAAGAAAGCGTCTTCC
>JBEIOW010000152.1:0-5595 GCA_040377385.1 Bacteriovoracaceae bacterium
GACTTGGACGGAATCGAGAGAGAAGTTCTTTTGAATCGTCCGGTAGCCCGGGCGCTCCACGGTCAACTCCAATGAAGAGTCGACGGGAACGGCGATCCCTACGTTCTCGCTGTAACTGAGACTCTTGCCGTTCAAAGTGATGCGGGTCTGTCCGGCGCCTTCTGAAGGCGTTAACTTGAGCTTGAGCTCGACCGTACGGGCAGAGCGCGTGCCGCTGACTCCGCGCCCTGACGCCACGGTCAGATTGACGGCGACAGTTTTCACTTCCCCGTCCTTGACCGAGATTTCTTCTTTGAAGGAGCCTGCGGCGCCTCCTTCGACTTCGACCACTGCCGGGCGCGCGGCGCGCACCCCTTCAATCGTCGCCGGAAGCGCGTTCGCCACCAGCTTGCCGTTTAACAGGACCCGAACGCTTTTGGCTTCCCCGGTCAGGACCAACTTTCCGGATCCTCCGACGTGATTGATCATCCACGAGGTCAGAAACGGCACTTCAATCCCATATTGCGGGCCATAGTACGCACCCGCGGAAAGCAGCATCGCGACGGCAACCGCGAACTTAAAGACCCCGCCCCCGCTGGACTCCTCAAGCGGAAGAGGACGTGGACGAGTGGTTTCAATGGAAGCCGACGTCCCTGACCGACGTGGAGCTCCGCCGGTCGGCGAACCCGTCGCGCGTGTCCCGCCCGCACGGGCCGGCTCCATGTCGAGGCGCGCAGCCTGGCGAACATTCTGTCCCAGCTTCGCTTGCGTGGCGTTCTGAGCTTCTCCACCGCCGTTACCGCGCGAAGCGAATACCGTGGTCGTATCTTCTTTTTTCTGCCCGGATGCCGCGCCGTCAGAGCCGGGCTCCATTCCAGGGATTGAATCGATTCCACTCTGCAGAAGGCCCTCGGCCTTCTCATTCAGACGCTGAATCTTCTTCCGGTCCTCAACGATATCGTTCTTGAAGAGGTCCTTCGCGTAATACGCGAGGTCTGCCGGATTGAAGTCCGGATTGTAGGAATAGACGAACTTGTGAAGCGCACGGCGGAACTCTTCCGCCGTCTGGTAACGCTGCTCCCGCTGCTTAGCCAGCGACTTGAGCACGATGTAGTCGAGTTCCTTCGGGATCTCGGGATTGACGGTGGAAGGCGCCTTAACGTGCGTCGAAGCGCTCTCGATCATTTTCAGGACTTGAAGATCGTTTTCGCCGGCGAACAGCTTGCGTCCCGTGAGCAATTCCCAAAGCACAGTGCCGAGCGCGAAAATGTCGCAGCGGCCATCGAGCGTCTCGCCGGAAATCTGCTCGGGGGAAAGATAGCTCGGCTTGCCCTTGATGATGCCTGCGCGCGTGGACTCGCCGTTGTTGCTGGCCTTGGCGATGCCGAAGTCGATCACCTTTACGTTGCCTTCGTAGGCGATGAGGATGTTCTGGGGGCTGACGTCCCGGTGAATGACATTCAGCGGCTCGCCGGTGATCTTGTCCTTGTAAGCGTGCGCGTACTGGAGACCCGCCGCCGCCTGCTCAATGATGTAGGACGCGAGATCCACGGGAAACGACTGTTTGATCTCATTGAAGCGCGGGAGAAACTGACGCAGGTTACGCCCGTCGACGAACTCCATCGCGATGTAAGGCTGGTCTTGCTCTTCGCCGAAATCGTAAACCTGCACGATGTTCGGATGGTTGAATCCCATCGTGACTTCGGTCTCAGATTTGAACATCTGAACGAACTCTTCGTTCGCGCCGAAACCCTGCTGGATGCGCTTGATCACGAGAAGGCGTGAGGGCCCCGTCGTCGCGGCGAGGCGAGCGCGGTAAATCTCCGCCATGCCGCCTTGGGCGACACGGTCGAGCAGGAAATACCGCCCGAATTTTTTCAGGACCTCACTCATGAAGTTTCCGTACCCTCTCAGAGGCGTTTCGGAGGGGGGCAGACAAGACTTAAGAAGAGAGAGACATCTATCCGAGCGCTTTCAAGAACTTCGGGATGAAGCCCTCAAATCCACCATTGGAGAGTACAGCGACCAGATCGCCCTGCTTTGCTCCGTCCGCCACCATTTTGACTCCCTCGTCGACGCTAGGAAGGATGCGAGCGTCCGTCCCTTGACGCTTGAGGTCCTCGACCAACTGATCACTCGAGAACTGTTCGGCGGGGGGGATCTTGGAAGGATCGTAAGGAACAGAAATCCAAACCTGATCCGCCTGACCGAACGCCTTCACGTAGTCGGCCTGGAAGACTTTGCGGCGGGACGTGGCGCTGCGGGGTTCAAAAACCGTGACCAATCGGCGCTCAGGATACTTCCGCTTCAAGGCGTCGAGCGTTTCGCGTACCGCAGTCGGGTGATGGGCGAAGTCGTCGATCACCAATACGCCACGAACCTCTCCCCTCACCTCTTGACGGCGCTTCACACCGCGAAAGGAGGCCAACCCGCGCTCGATCTCACTCACGCTCAAGCCGAGCGCACGCGCCTGAATCCAAACAGCGAGCGCATTCAAGGCGTTGTGTTTACCCGGAATATCCAACGAAAGCGCCGAAACAGCTTTGCCGTCGTCAAGAACGTCAAAGAGGAGACGTCCGGCCTCAGCGCGCAGGTTGCCCGGCGTGTAACGTGCGCCCGAAGCTGAGTCACTCCCGTAGCTGATCAGCTCCACGCCCTTCAGATCCTTCTCCTGGACGAGCTGCTTGATGGAGCCATAGTCAAAGCAGGCGATCAGGCGAGGAGAGCGGCCAGCACCGCGGCGAATCCGATCGAGCAAACCTGCAAAAGCCCGATAGACAGCGGCAAAATCCGGGTAAATATCGGCGTGATCATACTCGATCGAAGTCAGGATCACCTGGTCCGGGAGGTAATGATTAAACTTCGGGACCTTGTCCCAAAACGCCGTATCGTACTCATCCCCTTCGAGGACAAACGGCCGCCCCGCATCGATCGCGGGCGCGTGAAAACTCTGCGGGAGATCCAGCGAGACGCCGCCGATGAAGTAACAAGGATCGCGTCCCGCCGACGCGAGCACGTGCGCGAGCAAGCTAGAAGTCGTTGTCTTGCCGTGCGTTCCAGAGACGACACAGTTGAGAGTCTCAGTCAGCAGCAGCTGTTCCATCGCCTCGGGCAAGGAGCAATAAGCATAACCACCGTCGATCGCGGCGCGCACTTCGAGATTGTTCGCGCTGATGACGTTGCCCACGATCACGAGATCAGGGCGCGCGGAAAGTCCCGTGATGTTCTCCGCGCGATAACCTGAGAATAAAGTCACCTGCGCAGCCGAGAGCACGTCGCTCATCGGAGGATAGACGTTCTGATCGCTCCCGGTCACTTGCAGTCCGCGACGCTTGAGAAACGCCGCGAAGGCGCCCATCAAGGTTCCGCAAACGCCGATGATGTGGACGGATTTAAGCTGATTCCAGGCTGGGAGCGCGGCGCGATTCGAGGCGTTCATCGTTCAGACAGGATGACGCAGATCCTCACGGATCGCATCATGAAACAACGGTCTCAGCCGGCGAATGGCGAGGTTTTCGCGCGACGGATGCACGCGGTTAGTCAGGAGCGAAATAGCGATCTTCGCCTCGAGATCGATCCAGAGCGAAGTCCCGGTGAACCCCAAATGTCCCACCGTCGCCGACGAGAAAAACTTGCCGGTCGAAGGCTCTTCTCCCGATCTTAAGTCCCAGCCGAGCGTGCGCGGACATCCGGGCGGCCGGGTCGGACGGCTCCACATCGCTTGGAGCGCTGCGTGCGTGAGAATTCCCTTCCGACATAGTACCGCCGCAAAGCGAAGGACCGACTCCACGTCTCCGAAAACCCCGGCGTGCCCCGCGAATCCTCCGGCGCTCCAGCAGTTGTCGTCGTGCACCTCGCCTTGGAGGATTTTCTTTCTCCACGGGCAGTCTTCAGTCGCGGCATAAAGCGCTTCCTCATCCTTTTCTTCAGCACCAGGCTCCCCCGCGGCGAATTCAGTTCGGCGGTAGTGCAGCCCCTCCACTCCCATCGTATTCCACAGATATTTCTTCACTGCATGATCCAGCGGAAGATCCAAAGTCGCTTCGATTACCCAGCCCAGAAGGAGGAACGACAGGTCAGAATAGACCATTCGTTCGTCCGGCGCGGCCTCGGGTGCGGTCGCAAAAACCTCATCCTTAAGCCAGCGTTGCCGCTCCACCGCGGAGGTCGCCGCAAGTGCGCGCGAAGATCCGCCAGTGCGCGCGAGCAGCTTCTGCCAGTAGGGCGCCCAGGCCGGTAAACCCGAAGTATGCGCCAAGAGGTGCCGCATCTTGATTCCCGGATGCGGGTAATGAGGCAGCCGGGCCTGGACGGGCATCTCCCAGCCGAGCCACCCGCGATCGACGAGCCGGGCAAAAAGCGTGGCCGTGGAAAGGACCTTGGTCAGCGACGCCAAGTCGAAAGGAGTCGCGACATCCAGCGACTGCAGCGAAGGCAAAGTCCGACGCGAGCCCGAGCGTCCGGTCAAAATTTCGTGCGGACGATCCGCACGCCAAACGCCGAAGGTCGCGCCGCAGATCTCGCCCGCTTGAGTGAAGCCGTCGAGCGTCGCGCGCGTGCGCGGAAAACCACTGGGTGAAATTTCTCGAGAAAGGGGCATTCCCCCTGAGTGTATCAGATGACGTGAGACTCGTGGATGAGCGAGCCGGAGGCGAATCGTCGCCCCGAGAGCGCGTCGAGATCGATCGTCTCGTAGCGTCCGCGCGCGATGAGCTCGGCCAACGCCAGCCCCGCGCCGTAGGCGTGCATCGCGCCGTGACCCGAGAAGGAGTGAGCGTCAAAAACCATTCTTTTTCCCTCACCCGTCTTCAGGCCCGTGGCCTCACCGATGATGGCGCTCTCGTCCGGAGAGACCTCGTAGAGCCCCGCCCATCCGGTGACGTGCTTCAAGCGCTCGAACTGGGTTGATCGCTCGTAGAGGGCCGGCCAGATCGACTCCTGGAAAAAAGTCTCCCCGTCATAGGCGTAATTGATCCCGGGCGGCTCGTTTCGATTTGCGAAACCCGCTAACCCATTCATCGCCTCGGGATGGAAGTAAACGCCGGAGGTGTCGATCGTCATCCCGTAGGGACTGAGATCCACATCGCGGCAGTCAAAAATTGAAATCTGACGTCGCACGGGAACGGAAGGGCAGGTGTAGCCGAGAATTTCCGCGATCTTGGGAGCCCAAGCGCCCGCACAGTTCACGACCTTCTTGGCGCGATAGGAATTGAAAATCGCCCCTTGCCGAGCGGCCTCGCCGCGCAAAATCTCGGCTTTGCGATCCGCGGAGATCTCGGGTGAGAAGACCTCACACTCCACCATGATCGATGGGTTCTCGAGATCACTGGAAAAACTCGCCGAGCGCACGAGTCGGCGGTCGTCGAACTTCACACCCAGCTTGCGCGCTTCATCACGAAAGCGATTCTTCAGCGTATTGGGATTCACGAGACCGTCTCGCGGCGCAAACACTGCTCCGCCAAGATCCCCCGTCTTGTCGATGAACGGAACCTTGCGGCGCAGCTCATCCACATCCCAGGCTTCCGCTTTCCAGCCCATGCGCTCCCAGAGTCCGAACGCACCGCGGGCCGGATCCATCGTTGCCGCCAAAGTCTGAGGAGTGTGCAGCCAGAGGTA
>JBEIOW010000131.1:0-6070 GCA_040377385.1 Bacteriovoracaceae bacterium
CCATTCGGAACGCCGCCAGTTCTTCGCCGAAACCGACGAGACCGCGCGAAAGCGCGCTGAGAGCCTGCTCGAACAAGGCTTCACGGTCGTTCTCTGCGTCGGAGAAACCCGTGCCGAAAGAGAAGCAGGCCAGACCGAAGCCATCCTCACGCGCCAGCTCGACGGCGCTCTGCCGGGCCCCGGAATTGGCGCAGCCGCCTTCCTCGATGGTCGCCTCATCCTCGCCTACGAACCCGTCTGGGCCATCGGCACTGGCTTGACCGCCACGCCCGAGCAAGCGGAAGAAGCCCACGCTTTTTTGCGCGGCCGACTCCATCAGCGGTTTGGACTCGAGGCCGCATCCAAAACCCCGATCCTCTACGGGGGAAGCGTGACTCCGGAGAACTTCGAGAGCCTCCTCCAGTGCCCGAACGTCGACGGCGGCCTAGTCGGAGGCGCGAGCCTGAAAGCGCACGCCTATAACGCGCTGCTCAAAACGGCACTCCTCGCCCTTTCCTAGAGACTTGTTCCGACCCCGGGAGTCTGGTACCCAAAATGGATGCAAACCGCGATGACCGTCATCCATGTCCTCACCTGCATTTTCCTGATCCTGGTGGTCCTGGTTCAATCCGGCAAAGGTGCCGAGATCAGCGCCTCCCTCGGCGGCTCGTCGCAAACCGTCTTCGGAAGCTCCGGCGGCGCTAACTTCTTCACTCGATTCACCTCGGTGCTCGCGGCGATCTTCTTCGCGACCTCGCTGGGCCTGACGATCTACAAGGCGCGCAGCCAGAAGTCGATCTTCGAAGGTGCGGCGGTTCCTCCTCCCGTAAGCGCTCCCGCCAACGCGGCTCCGGATACGGCGCCTGCTGCGGATCCTGCGGCAGCTCCGGCACCGGCCGTTCCCGCTACGCCTTAACCGGCCTGTTTGCTGCCGAGATCCTGGACCTAATCACGGGTGAACGCCTAGAGGGTCTGCCTACTCCCTTACATCGCGAAGCCTAATTAGGGGCAAGTCTCTGAAGTGGCCCTTCCTCTGCCAGAAGTAGAGCGTGAGAAGAAACTCGCGTCTATTGGCCAGGAATGCGCGAATTTGGTAGCCCTCCAACAAATCCTTAAAGGCGTGGTGGACCGTAGGCGGATCAAACTCAAGTAGCTTCTTCACAGCATCAGGCTTTGGTAAATAATCCGCGAATTCGAGGTCGCTGAGGGTCGACAACGATTTGCCCACAGTACGCGTCTGAAATGCCAATCCGTGGTCGATCGCAAACATTTTTCCATTCTTGAAGATGACGTTGTTTTCGTGCCGATCTGTATTGTTGATTAAGAAATCTAGAAATCTCAGCGTTTTGACTTCAGGGTGAGTTCTCCATCCGAGCACTTTGTGCGCGGGCTGCGCTTCTTTTACAAAGTACTGCAAGCTCAAATAGCCTGAGAAAGACGGTTCCAAATTTTTCGGAATAAACCTTCTCACCGTCACGGGCACGAGATTTAATCCGAGCCTCCGACTCACTTGATAGGCCGCTACTTCAGCACCCGTATCCTCGTGGATTCCATCCAGCTTTGCGATAGCGGAGATGCCGTTTCCAAGTCTCATGACGCGCGTGCTTGAATCGTTAATACCCTGATGCACTTGAACCCGATCTAACTTCAGCACGCTTTGTGTTTCGAGTTGTCCGACGACCGCGTCTTCGGCGACGTTGGCTTTTTCAAAGAGCCCTTGTCTCCTAAAATGGAGGGCCGTCTCAAACGGCCGCGGCTCTCCTGAAACTAGCTCCGCTGCCCCAGTGAATCGATAGCTCGTCTCCTGGATTAGGCAATCCAGGCCACCCTTCGAAGGTGCCTGAATTTCTAGATCGGCAAAACTTGCATTCGCCAGAAACAGATCCAGTAGGACCAGTCCCACGAGAGTCACGTTTCTGAGTCTTGTTGAGACCGAGCGACCCATCGAAAACCTCAATGTTGTTATCGACTTTCCTGGACGATTTTCTTACGAAGCAAGAACGAAAAATCGACCTTAGGTGCGGTGCGCCTTTATGCGCCAGGAAGCTGACGATCGAATCTCGCCTTGGCCCTTCCTTCGAAGTGTTTGCATCCCCTCTCTTGAATGGATCATTCTCTCGGCGTCAATTTCCCGATAGTTCCGTTGGGTGGAAGTGACTCTTGTGCAGCCACGGCGACTGGATGAGATTGCGTAAAGGACCCAGGCGAAGGAGCTTCTCAAAATCAGCCATCGCTGCGGAGACGATCGTCATTGTTCCCGATACGCCATTTCTCGGTCGGTCCTGCGGATGCGATGTTGGGGCATTGTTATCCATTTAAGGTAGATTCGACTTCGCTTCTCGCAAATTGAAGGGCGCTTGTGAATGGGCCCTAGCCTCGGGCAAAGATCGACCAACCCATGAGTTTGCGCCCTCTCTCGATCTGAACCCGGATCCAGGTTAACCTGAGACATGAGCCGGGCTTTGCTCCTCAGTACCCTCTGCCTTCTGCCGACTTTCGCATTGAGCTCATTTCGCAGCGAAGCAGCGGACCCTTTTGACCCTAACCAATACACCGAGCTCGTCGAGATCTTCACCGAGGCCAACGCCAAGCTCTTCATGAACGCAGTCGGCTCGTGGTCGGGCCATCGCGCGATGGAAGGAGCTTCTGTTTCCTCCGGGAACGCCGGCTTCGATCTCGGCGTCGAAGTCTCTCTCACGAAGCTGCCAGAAAACCTGATGAAGACCCTGGTCGAAGCCGGAATCGTTTCCGGCTCAGACTTTCCCGCCTCGCTGCCCTTACCGCGCATTCATTTGCGCAAGACCTTCGGCAAACGAGCATCCATCGGCTTGTCGGGAATCATCTATCGGGACTACCGAATTTACGGAGGTGACTTGAAGTACGCCATCCACACGCCCGAGGAAGGCGCGATCTGGGCTCTGCGGCTGAGCTACTCTTATACGAAGGCCGGCTTCGTCGAAGCCAATACCTTTCGCCCGGAGCTAGTGATCTCCAAGCCGCTTGAGTTCGCGGAACCCTATCTTGCCTTCGGCTGGACAACGACCACGGGCCTGCTCTCTGCCCAGTACTCAACCACCGGACAAAGCCTTTCCCTGCGGGCGCAAGGGAGCTCTTCCGCGCTCACTGCGGCGCTCGGCCTGCAGCTGAGAATCGCCTACCTGCTGAGCCTGACCTTGGAGGGTGGCTACCACTCTCAAGGCGCTCACCACCTGGGCACGCGAGTCGCTCTCCGCTTTTAGGCCTGAGAATCGGCTTTCTTCGCCTTCTTCTTATCCGATTTCTTATCTGCCTTTTTATTCGCGGGCGCATCTGTATCCGCGCCTCCGCTCTTCCCGGTCGAGCGCAGATCGTTGGATCCAGCGACGCCGTCCAAGATCGTAACCAGTCGGTCAAACGCCGCTAGACGCTCATTCGGATCATTGCTCACGAGCTTGCGAGCATCGTAACCCTGGGCGAGGCTCACGCTTTCACCCAAACCAATGCCCGCCCGCAGGCGATCAAAGGACTCCGCACCCTTGCCGGCAGGGAGAAGCTCCAACAACAGCGTCGCGTCCCAAGGATCCAGGTCCTGTCCGCGTGAAATCTTTTTGCTGACCGAGACCGCTTTCTTCAATCGGCTAGCCGTTCCCGCCGCGAGGCCGGCCGTGACCAGCAAGCTCGTTCCGCCGGTTTCCGGCGCGGCCACGATCGAGGTCACGGTGCCCACCAGGCAAAACAGCCCCAGCGTCAGGTCGATCGCCGGATCGAGCGGCGCCCAGGCGATCTGCCTTGCCTGCTGTTGGTCGAGCTCCCGGTTGATCTTGATGATTTTCTCCGCCGTCGCAGTGAGGGTCACTCCCGCGGCGCGCGGCTGAATCGCTTCTTTGGCAATGTAATTTGAAAGCGCCATCGCCGACTCCATCGCGGTAGCGCCATCTGCCGCCGTCGCTCCGCGAAGGCCCATCTGAACCAAGGTCAGGTTCACGCGCATCCGTGAAGTGACGAGCTTACCTTTGCTGTAGCCGATGTAATGGAGCAGGGATTCGCGATTCGTTTTGAGATGCCGCACGAGATACTGCAAAGCCGTCTCGGCGATTTCAATCGCGCGCTTATGCTCGTCATCCCAACGACCTTCCTCGTTGAGGAGGACGGGGGCGACATCCAAAGTCTGGAGTTTGAGATTGAGAAGGTCCGCGGCGGCCTGGTTTTGGATGATCTTAAAGACCTGATCACGGGCTTCCTTGGCGGCCTTTGCGGAAGGCGCTTTCGCGGAGGAGGAAGGGGCCTTGGTTTTCTTGTCTCCGGTCAACCCGGGTACCGCCTGAGCGACCAAAACTCCAATCAAAGCATGGGTCCAGAACGGATGCCGAGCCAGTTTTCCAAAGTCCATTGCAGCCTCCTCTCCTTACCCCGGCGCGTTCATAACGCAGCGCGTTTAAAAAAGCAAGCGGGGAGTGCTGAGTCAACGAACCCATGGTTTCCGCAATACCGTCGCCGTGGAAGCCACTCGGGAAAGTCCTTCAACGAGAGAACGAAAAAGGCCCACGAAGCGCTGAGCTTCGCGGGCCTTTTTTTGTTCCGGGAGCGACCGGATTACTTGTTGCCCTTGGCTTTCGCTTCGGCGTGCTTCTTCACCATTTCTTCCTGAACGTTGCGAGGAGCGACGGAGTACTTGAGGAACTCCATGGTGTACTCGCCCTTACCTTGCGTCGCCGAGCGAAGATCGGTCGAGTAACCGAACATCTCGGAAAGCGGAATCTCCGCGTCGATCACGCAGTAGCCTTCGTTGGTCGCCGAGTTGAGAATCATCCCGCGGCGCTGGTTGATCTGACCCATGACCGAGCCCTGGAATTCTTCCGGAGCTTGGGTTTCGAGCTTCATGATCGGCTCAAGAACCGCGGCGCCGGCTTTTTCGTAAGCTTCACGGAAGGCCATGAGGGATGCCGTTTTGAACGCCTGCTCGGACGAGTCAACGTCGTGGGAAGCGCCGTCGTTGATGACGACGCGAACTCCGACGATCGGGAACCCGATGAGACGGCCTTCTTTGACCGCTTCTTGGAAGCCCTTGTCGCAAGCCGGGATGAATTCACGGGGAATCGAACCGCCCGCGATTTCGTCCACGAACTCGTAGGTCTGAACGGCGTCCGCAGGCAGCGGCTCGATATAGCCCGCCACGCGACCGAACTGACCGGAACCACCGGTTTGCTTCTTGTGCGTGTAATTGAAGTCGCCGCGCTTGGTGATCGTCTCGCGGAAAGCCACCTGAGGCTTACCGACAACCACTTCGCAGTTGAACTCGCGCTTGATGCGCTCGCAATACACTTCCAAGTGGAGCTCGCCCATCCCGCTGATGATCGTCTCGTTGGACTCCTCGTCGCGGTGCACGCGGAAGGTCGGATCTTCCTTCGTGAACTTGTTGAGGGCTTTGGAGAAGTTGTTGGCGCTCGCTTTTTCCTTCGGCTGGATCGCGAGCGAGATGACGGCGTTCGGGATGAACATCGAGGTCATCGTGTACTTGACCTTGCCGTCGGTGAACGTGTCGCCGGATGCGCAATCGACGCCGAAGAACGCCACGATGTCACCGGCCTGAGCCGACTCGATATCCGTCATCTGATCCGCGTGCATCTGCACGATCCGTGGGATCTTGACCTTCTTATCGTTGGTCGCGTTGAAGATGGTTTCACCCTTCTTCACGGAGCCTTGGTAGACGCGCATGTAAGTGAGCTGACCGTAACGACCATCGTCGAGTTTGAACGCAAGCGCGACGAACGGCAGCGCCGGATCGCTCTTAAGAACGACTTTGGCTTCCGCGTTGTTTTGGTCAAGGGCGATGTTCTCGCGCTCGTGCGGATTGGGGAGGTAGTACGTCACGGCGTCGAGCAGCAGCTGCACGCCTTTGTTCTTGTACGCCGAGCCCGTCATGACGGGGGTGAAGTTCAGGGAAAGCGTTGCCTTCCGGATCGCCAGGCGCAGCTGGTCGACCGAAGGATCTTGGCCTTCGAGGTACATGGTGCCGACCGTGTCGTCGAACTCGCCGACGGCCGCGATCAGGCTCTCACGGTACTTTTTGCACTCGTCGAGGATGTTCGCAGGAATTTCTTCCTCGCGAATC
>JBEIOW010000414.1:0-2775 GCA_040377385.1 Bacteriovoracaceae bacterium
ACGTCCCGAACGACCACACCGCAGAACGAGTCACCAGCGACAGGGAATTGAAATAGTCCCAGTCGAACATCAGTGGTCCGGGCAAAAAGCCCAGCGCAAAAGCCTGTCCGAACACCGCTCCAAGCAGGAGCATGAGCGAAAGCTTCCAGCGACCCCGTAGGTTCAAGATGGGTGAAGAATCCACTGCCTGATCTTCTCACAGCTGTCTAAAGCTTAAACAGGGGTGCCTCGCCAATCTCTAGTTTTTCCTGTGTAATGGAGGTCTGTGTTCCGGGCCCCCCTTTGGCCCGGGCTTCGCAGATCATCGACTTGGGGAGTGTGCGGGGATGTCATTCAGCCGGAATTCGTTCCAGACCCTTTTTCTGTTATTCCTGGTCTGGTCACTCTCTAGTGCGTGCCAACCTCAAAGCACTAGCAAGTCGTCGACCGGACGGAAGTCCTACCCCATGATGTCAACGGACGGGTCCGGAAGCGGAGCGGCTTCTGGGGGTGGACTTGTTCAGGATGGAACTTTGATTGGACGGGTCCGTGCTCTTGAGAACCGGATTGAGACGTCCTTTCAGAAATCAGGGACTGCTGGCGGTGTCCCGAATCAGCTCTATATCGAAGGTGAGGATCTTAGTCGCGCAACTTACTTTGATGGAGCGGACAGCGCGCTCTTCACTGGCATCTATCTCGCCTCCCAATGCTTGAAGCTTTCCTCTTCAGATCCGTTTGACCGTGAGTCGGCACTTCGCCGAACGAAAGCGTTGCTGGATACCGCGGAAATTTATCATCGAGTTACGGGTGTCCCGGGATTGATCGCTCGCTACGTTTACGAACGTGGATCAAGTGATTTCCCTGCGCAGGAGGTCGACGACAAGGGTAAACCTCGGCGTTACTCGGGCACGTTGGATTGGTCGCCTGGCGCGAAAGGGTTCGAGAAGTATCGGTTCTGCGGGTTGACGAGTCGCGACCAATACCATGGATTTATTCTGGGCCTCGCAGCCTGCCACCATAAAACGAACGTGCAAGAGATTAGAAGCCGTTCGGCGGAGCTATTGGTTTCGATCATCGATAAAATCTCCAAAGCGGGTTGGAAGATTCCGTACGGCCCCTATGAGATGATCTGGAGTGATTTCAACGCGCGCGGAATCAGCTCGGTTTCGAAGCTATTCATGGCAAGTGCCGCCCTTCAGGCGATCCCGACTGTGTCACAGGCCGCCGACGCGCCAAGACGGATAGAGCTTGCCGCGCTCACCGCGCGGCTAGAGAAAGAGCTTTCTTCTGAATATGATCGGATGGCGCTTTTGACCTTGGTTGAGCAAGGTTGGTGGAACAGCTATGCCGAGTACTATGCATACAATCTGTCGTCACTCGCCTATCTAGGAATCGCCTGGTCGGAAACGGATCAGCGCCGTCTGGAGATCGTCCGGACTCATTTCTGGAACCAGTTCTGGTTGAACACCTGGACCCACAAGAACACGCAGTTCACCTTTGTCAGCCGCGCGCTTCTCGGGGGCGGCTTCTCAGGTTTAGTCCCGCGCTCGAAACCTATGCCCGACGGCCTATTGGCTTGGAATGAGGGGAGAGAATCGCTGAACGCACTTCTCTCTAAGCGTCGCAGCGACTTGGAGGTCAGCCCCGTCGATACGGCCTGTGTAGCAGACGATCTGGCGCCAAAAACCCTGGAGTTCATCGAAGTGTTGGTGAAGAAGATCCCGATTCCTGAGCTCAAGAACGAGCTCAATCGCTGGGGCAAGATCAAGCGCGGGAAGTGTGACCGAGCGCTCGCGCTGGCCGCGCGTGGATACGAACACTACTATTGGGAAAATAATCCATTTGTCGTGGATAGTGACCCTGGAGAAGGAAAGTCGGTTTCTCCGGCGGTAGATGCAATCTTTGCTTACTGGCTTGGCCGTTCGGTCGATGCCTTCTCGGAGAGGGAGTAAAGATGAATGTATTTCTATTCTCCGCACTCTCGATTCTGTCGATCACGACTTCTGCAATGGCGGATGGAAAGATTGAGATTCGAGTCGATGAAAAAACGATCCAAAAATCGATCGACAAGCTCTGGGCGGGTGGGCAGATTCCGACCAAGTTTGGAAAATCTTCATCGACCGAGGACACGGTAGAGCTGACCTGCCTCGCACCTATGGTGCGGTTTCCAAAGGCAATCTACGGCGAATCGATGAATCCGGAGTTGATTCTCCACTACGTCTGCGCAGCGAAGAGCGCCAAATATGCATTTGAGATCGCATGTCCCTATTCCAAACGCGAGCAAGTCCCGGCTTCGGAGTGGGATGCGCGTTCGGAAAAAAAGTGCCCGCACATTCAGGTAGCGCTGACGCCCGCGGTTGAAAAGGCGTCGGACGGATCACAGTCTGTTGTTTTCAGAAAACTTAGGATCCAGCGGCTGGCGCTCTTCCCGGCAGCGTTTTCGAGTGAGATCGCCGAAAAGTTCGTTCCGATCGAGAAACGATTTCTGGAAGAGCTGAACGCTAATTTTGAGCTGTTGGGAAACCCGTGGTTCCGCACGCTTTCACCTCTTCCGGTAAAACTAAAGAATTGGCGACACGACTTCCAGAAGGCGGGCCAACCCGTAAAAACGACGATTGAGGTCGAAGCAGATAAAATTATTCTCGATTCGAATGCTGCCGAATTAGTGATTCGCGCAAAGTTTATCGTTCGCACCGGGGGTGGATCGTGATGAAGAAGCCATTCCTGGTTTTGGCCTTTTTAACGATGATGGTTCCAGGGTGGGCAAGTGCTGGGATCTCCGTGTGCTTCGATCAT
>JBEIOW010000267.1:0-4011 GCA_040377385.1 Bacteriovoracaceae bacterium
ACGAGCGTATCCCCGCGCACTTCGGGTGCGTAGTTGAGGCGCGCGAGTTTCCCTTCAACCGTGCTGCGCGTTTGCGGGGCCGCCACCTTGACCACGTCCGAAAAGATCCGCGTCGGCACGAACTCGTCCTTGCGAGCGAAGGCTTGGTCGAGTTGCGAATAGAGAGCAGCGAGATAAACGACGAACCCGACCGCTAAAACTGCGATCGTCGCTAAAGCCGCAACGCGTAAACGCATGGGATTCTCCTTGACGTCAACTTCAACCGTTCACTACAACCGAGCGTTGGAACCCTATTCTATTGGAAGTTCTAAGTCCGCGAAACCTTTCGGAGTGAACATGCGCCTTCGCCTGCAATCCGCCCCCCTTTCGATCCTTTTCGCCACCTTGGCTGGGCTTTTCCTCGCCGGCCCTGTCCAGGCGCTCGATTTCGATTGGTCCGGCCAGTTCCGCGCCGAGAACCACTGGATCCGCGGTTACACGCTGGGCAACGGTAAAACCCTCGACGCGACCCGCAACGGAGCTGGGGGTTATTACATTCCTACCGGTGGCGACGACAGCGCTCACTTCCAGACCTTGTTCATGCGTGTGAACCCGAAGGTCATCGTAAACGACAACGTCTATATCAAGAGTGAATGGTGGCTCGGCAATCCGATTTACGGCTTTTATGGCAACGGTTTTCCGGGCACGGCCGATCAGCGGAATTTCAACACCACCGGCTCGCGTGGGTCCACGATTTCTGCTCAGCGGGTTTGGGCTGATCTCGTTACGGACGTCGGTACGCTCCAAATCGGGCGTGCGCCGCTGGACTGGGGTCTTGGCCTCATCTGGAACGATGGCAATGGTGTTTTCGACCGCTATCAGTCGACGGGCGATGTGGTTCGGATGATCTCCAAGTTTGGTTCCTTCTCCATTGTTCCGAGCGTGATCAAGTACGGCACGGGCAACAACATTGGCGGCGCTTGCGCGGCGGTCGGCCCCGCTTGCACTCCACAGGGCGGAAGCTCGTCGTTGACCGATATTTCCTTCATCCTGAAGTACGAAAATCCGGATGAGGACATCGAAGGCGGTGTGAACTTCATTCGCCGGATCGGTGGACCTCGGCAAGATACGAGCGGCGGTGTTTACGTTCCCGGCAAGACGACCGATGCGGGCCCTGTTCCCGGTGGCGTAAACTTCACAACCTGGGATCTATACGCCAAGAAAAAGTTCGGCGGTCTTACCATTGGCGGAGAAGTGCCGATCATCACGGGTGATCTCGGTGATGCGAAATACAGCACTTACGCGATCGCAATCGAAGGCCAGATGAAGTTCAACGATACGTGGGACATGAACCTCGACTTCGGTCAACTTCCCGGCCAAGGCAACGTCGGAACGGCCGCGTCTGGATCGACGTTTAAGGCGTTCTACGCCAATCCGGCTTACCGGAAGGGTTTCTTGATGTTCCAGTACCAGCTCGCGAATTTCCGCGGGCCGAACACTCAGAACAACTCGTCCGTCACTGCTAATGATCTGCGCTCTCCCTTCGACAACGCGATGTCGAACGCTCGGTACCTGAACTTCGGTTTGGGCCTGCGCTCAAACAAGTGGCGCTTCCACGCCAACTATCTGTTCGCAACTGCGCAAGAGTCGGCGGCCACCGGCCAGACTTTCTATAACGGCTGGGACAAGAAGTATTACGCCAACGCGGCCGGCAAGGACCAAGAGAAAGGCCTTGGCTGGGAGATGAACTACGGCTTCACGTTTGACTGGGACGATCACGTGCAGTTTGGGTTCGATCTTGGCTGGTTCTTCCCAGGCGGCTACTACCGCTTCTCGAACGCGGCGACGGACAATACGACCGACGCGGTGTTCGGCTCCGTCATCAAGGCCGGCATCAGCTTCTAAATTCTACTCTGTCCAAAATCCAGAAGGCCCGACGATCGCATGATCGCCGGGCCTTCTTGCATTTAGGCGCACACAGATTCGCGAGTAGTAAGAGCTTTGACCATCCGGGGTTAGCACGCCAGGGCTGTGCTTAGTTTCGCGAGCAGTAGGAGCTTTGACCATCCGGGGGTTGGTGCGCCAGGAAGGCGAAGCCCCGATAGGGGCGCACCCAAGGGCAGGATGCCCGTACCCCGGTGGGCAAAGTTCCTACTGCACCATGAATTGGTTGAAGTACACGTTAGTAATGATCGTCTCTTTATCCTTCAGCGTCTTCTGAAGGAGATCGTTACCGATATCGATCATCTGCGTGCGCAGGATGTAACGACCTTGCACGGTCGTGAGCTCTTGAAAGGTTTTGGTTCCGATCAACGTCATCACGCGGTCCACGAGCGCCGCCTTTACGGCTTCGACTCCCTCTTTCTTCTTCTCGTCGCGAATCTCAACGTTGAACGCGATCGTGACGTAATGGAGTTTTCCCTGCGTGGGAATCCCCAGCGTCGGTTCGCTAGTCACGGTCTTAATGTTCACCGTGACGGGCTCAAAAGCGATCATCGCGGCGGTGGTGGGTCCGGCGGCAGCTGAGGCGGCCTGAGCCTGAAGCTTCGCGCGTTCTACCGACTCCGTGATCGGGGGGCGTTTGTAGAGCATGCGCGTGTACACGAAGGTGCCTAACGCGCCGAGGACCGCGACGGTATTTACGAGCGCGAGCAGCGTTCCGACGGGCATCTTCGGCTTTGGAGGAGCGCCTTCGGCGCCCTCGGCCCCGGCATTTTTCGCGGCATCGGCCATATACCAGTGATTGTGAGGGCACTGGCACAGGAGGTCAATCGTCGTGGAGAGGCGACCCGGAGTGGTTCAGAACGAAGTCGATTTTTGTCCGTTTTTTCTAAGTACACATTGACGCGAGGTTTGATTATAACTCACCTAGTCAGAACGACCGCGCCGACGACTGCATCATTGATCTTCAACCCTGGAGTCGAACATGAAATCCGCCATCGCTCTCCTCAGCTTACTCATCTGCGCGCCCGCCCTGGCAGCTGCCCAGTCGCCGATCATCACGGAAAAATATGCGACCCAAGCCAAGTGCACCGTCGCTAAGGAGAAGCTGAAAGGCAGCTTTTTTCACGAGCACACGGCCGGCCTGATCTGGCTGAAGGTGGAAAGCAGTCTCGGGAAGTCGAAGTTCTTCGCTAGCCTCAACGCCGAGTCCTATCTCTTCGATGAGGAAGGCGAGAACGAACAGTTCGGCATCGTGCTGTCGCTCACGGAAACCTTCAAGGAAGCCTCCTCCGCTGGCGAACAGACCATCTACCGTCACTGCGCGAATGATCTTTGCGACGGCGCTGAACAAGTGAAGATTTGGTCTGCGAACGGAAAATACTTTTTCAAGCTGAGCAAGGCGGCGTCAGAGTTTTACTCGATTCCGGCCAATGAAGGTCAGCCGATCGAAATGAGCTGCATGATTTGGGATGGGAAAGTTCTGAAGAAATAGAAAGTCAGTTGAACGGCAGGGGACATGAGAACGCCCGGGACCCGCAGGGGGGTGCCCGGGCGTTCTTACTTTCAGAAGAGGGCTTTAGAACCGAACTGCTTCGTAAGGGAGTCCGAGATCGTCAGCGACTTGTTTGTAGGCGACTTTGCCGTTGAGGATGTTCACGCCCTTGAGGAGCGCCTCATCGCGGCTGCAAGCGTCTTTCCAGCCGAGGTTGGCGAGCTTGAGTGCGTACTTCATCGTCACGTTCGTAAGCGCGTAAGTCGAAGTGCGTGGCACGGCGCCCGGCATGTTCGGCACGGCGTAGTGAATGACACCGTCGATGGTGTAGGTCGGATGCTCGTGCGAGGTCGGGCGGCAGGTCTCAACCGAGCCGCCTTGGTCGACCGCGACGTCGACGACGACGCCACCGGGCTGCATGCGCGCGATCATATCGCGGGTCACGAGCTTAGGTGCTTTTGCACCTGGAACGAGGACCGCTCCGATCACGAGGTCCGCGCCAACGACGGCTTTTTCGATCTGTTCGCTATTGGAATGGAGCGTGGTGACTTCGTTGCCGAAAATATCGGCGAGGTAGTCGAGGCGATGCACGTTCG
>JBEIOW010000523.1:0-2060 GCA_040377385.1 Bacteriovoracaceae bacterium
CAGTGCGGAGTTTTCCGCGCTGGCCCGATTCTCGTTTTGATTTCCGCGTGCGCAGTTCTTATTGCGCAACCATCGCTGGCCTCTCCTCCATTGCCGGCCAGTATTCACACGGAACAACGCAATGAACTCAAAGCATTCGAGCATCGTGCGGATCTAGAGCTTCGTGAGCTTCGTGCTGCCCACAAGGCGGAGGAGCGTGAGTTTAACGCGCGGGAGCGAGATGCGCGGCACTTGTTCTTTAAGGAGAATACCGAGGGGCCAAAGCGTCGCGAGTACGTTCAGGGATTTTTGGCGCGTCGGAAAGCGATGCGCGCGCGTTTCAAGCAAGAGGTAGCGAAGAAAAAGCAGGATACGCTCACTCAGCGTCAGGCGCTCGAGGCCGCTCAGGCGGCACGTCGGCTGGCGCAATAAAACGGCGACCTAGGAGCGGACACGCTCGACGGCGATCACGCCTTTCTTGCCTTCCAGGGAATTGACGACTTTCTGAAGCTGCGTCAGGTCACTGACTTCGATGTCAAAGACCGCGATCGCCTTCTTGTCCTTCGTGGTGCGGATTTGCGCGGAGGCGATGTTGACCGAGCAGGCAGCGATGGTTTGCGACATGAGCGCAAGCAAGCCAGGCTCATCGAGCGAGAGTACGCGGATCTGCACATGCCGCTTGAGCTTAGCCGCTTTGCCGTCCGGCGCATTGCGATCGTTCCACCGGACCGGAACTCTGCGATCCTGGTCTGAGTCGATGGCTTTCGGGCAGGTGGCGGTGTGGATCGTAACGCCGCGACCACGGGTGATGAAGCCGGCGATGCCATCGCCGGGAAGAGGGTTGCAGCAGCGTGCGAAACGAATGAGCACGTCGTCCAAATTGTCGACCGTGATCGCGTTGCGGGCCTCGCTACGGCGCTTAGCGGCCGTGAAGACGCGCTTGAGGAAGCTCTCGTCCTCGGCACGGCCCTGGGTGGCCTTGGCCTCGACCTTGTCTTTGGGAACGACTTCCTTGATGAGACTTTCGGGGAGGATTCGGCCGTAACCGATCGCGACGAAGAGGTCGTCGGCGTTTGCGCAGCCGAATTTCTGGGCGAGCGGGAGGAAGGTGTCGGCCTTCTCCATGGATTTTACGCTGAACTCGTACTGCCGGAGAGTCTTCTCGAAGATGTCACGTCCGAGGGACAGCGCGCGCGTCCGCTCCTGGAGCTTGATGTAGGCCCGAATCTTCGCTTTAGCGCGCGAGCTGCGCACGATCTTGAGCCAGTCCTTGGAAGGAGTCTGCGAGGGAGAGGTGAGGACCTCGATCGTATCGCCCGAGTTGAGGCGGTGCTTGAGGGGCACGATCTTTCCGTTTACCTTCGCGCCCACGCACTTGTGGCCCACATCGGTGTGAACGGAGTACGCAAAGTCGAGCGGGGTCGCGCCGTGGGGGAGTTCTTTCACCTCGCCATTGGGAGTGAAGACGAAGACGTCCTCGGCGAAGAGGTCGATCTTGACCGTCTCGAGAAATTCGTTCGGGTCTTTGAGTTCTTTATGCCAGTCGAGGAGGCGCTGAACCCACTCCACTCCATCGCGGTTACTCTGAGTGCCGAAGCGGCCTTCTTTGTAGCGCCAGTGTGCGGCGATCCCTTTTTCGGCAACCTCGTGCATCTCCTGCGTACGGATCTGGATCTCGACGCGTTCGCCATGTGGCCCGATGACGGTCGTGTGCAGGGATTGGTAATTGTTCGCCTTGGACATGGCGATGTAGTCTTTAAAGCGCCCGGGGATCGGCTTGTAGGTGGCGTGAATCACGCCGAGCGCCTTGTAGCATTCCGTGATGTTGTCGACGATGATCCGGAAAGCGATGATGTTGCGGCGCTAGAGCGGCTGGTTTCAGATTATGCACTCGGATTCCACACTGGGAACTCCGATCTTGTGATGCGATCGGTCCATCGCGACCTATCAAAGCGTGGGGTCGACAGGAACTTCGGCGGACTCGGCGTTCAGACCGTAGCTTGGCTTGAGGGCCAGAGTCTGCTGCAGATGAGCATCAACTATGATCAAGGCGGAGTGTTTGACGAGGCGACCCCTCGCCG
>JBEIOW010000192.1:0-4959 GCA_040377385.1 Bacteriovoracaceae bacterium
CATGCTCGACGCGAGCCTCGGCACCAGCGAACGTCTCCAGCAATTCGACTCCTACTTCCACCGCCTCCCGCCGGAGGACCAAGTGCTGCTCCTCTTGCGGGATAAGTATGGCTTCGCCTATTCCGAAATCGCCGCCGCGCTCTCGCAGCCCGAGGCCAGCCTCCGACTCAAGCGACTGCAGGCCCTCCAATCCCTCGAAGAGTGGATCTGGGAGACACCGACACTCGGCCTTGCCAGCGTGACCGAAACGCCCCCGACCTCTCCAGAGGCCACGCGATGAACTGCTTCGAATGGAAAAGTCACGCCGGTGACTACATGGACGGACTTTTGCCGCCCCTCGATCGCAACGCCGCTGACCAGCATCTCGATGGCTGCGAGCGCTGCTCGACCCGCCTCGAGCACTTTCGCGAGCTCGCCAATACCTTGAGCCATCGGCCCCGTCACGCCCTTCCCGTATCCATTCGCAAGGCGCCGCTCGCTTTTGTTCCCCCTAAAGTGGACGTCCTGAGCAATCGGTCGCGGTGGGAACGCGCACCCTGGTTCGTCCGAACGAGCGTCGAAGGCCTCGGCATCGCCTTCCTGATTTTGTTTCTCGTGGCACTGGTACCGAAAATCCGCACGATCTATGAACGCAGCCTCGAACGGCGACTCGATGCCTTTAGCCTGGTCGAACTTCTACGCGGTGGAACCGGCAACAAAGAGGACGAAGCCGCGTCCGTGGGGATGACCCGCGGCCGGCTGGACGAAAGCGGCTTGGCTGGAACCGCGGCCGTCACTTCGGCCGGAACGACGGCCGACGAGTTCTCGGGCGAATACGGCGAGGACCTTCCCGACGACTCGGTTGATGAGGCCCCCGTCGGTGCGGCCGACGAAGGCATTCGCGCCGGGCGTTCCGAGATCTGGCGCTTTAATATCAAGACCGATAGCCCGCGCGAGATGCGGCCGAAGATCGTCTCGCTCCTGCTCGCTCAGGGCCTCTCCAAAGATACGGCGGGCCTAGGCGGCGTAGAAGCCCCCGGCGGCATTCAATTCGATCTCCTCGTGAATAGCTCCGTGATCGCCAATCTGCGAGTGCAGCTTCGCCGCGTCGCTACCTCGACGGCCGCGGGTTCCGCCGATGCCACCGAGACCATGGATGCGACTGGCAGCACTCCGACTTTTACTTGGTATAAGAACAAATCTCGCCGCGCGATTCCTGCCGGCAAATCTCGGATCGTGGTCTGGCTTTCGCAGATGTAAGTGGACGGCTAAACGAAACGCCGAGGATCACTGCTTGGGTTGAACGACCTCTTCGACCTGAAAATCCTGGCCGCCATTCAAATCTTTAAACTCAACGTTGAACGTGCTCGGCAACAGAATGACGTGCGTGCTCACGGGATCCCGGCGCGATTCCACCTTCGCAACCTGCTCGTTGAGCGGATCGATTGCTTTCGCGGACGCACCTTTCGCCGCTGAACGCTTGCGATACGCGTCGACTTCCTTCGTCCCGCCCAATGCCGCCGCGGGAGAGTCTGGCGTCGCGCTCAAAGTACTCTTCTGGCCCGTAGGATTGCCGTCTGCCCCGACCACTGGGGCGTTGGCGTCCTTTTCGGCCGCCAGCGCGCGCGCTTTCGCCGCCGGGCCCGCAATCAGGTTTTCACGCTTGAGTTGTGCGTTCGCGGTATCGACCAGGTCGAGGCGCGCTTCGCCGAAGGAATCCGTAGCGTCCGTCTTCAGGATTACCGCCAGTGCCTTCTTCCCATTCCCACGCACCGGACGCTCGGCCACTTTCCGCTTGTCCACCAAATCCGCGCGCACATCCTTCGTGTAACGTCCGTCAAACGCGGCCTTGGCTCGCTTGAATGCGGCCTCATCAAAGACCGGCTCACCCTTCTCATCCGTGACCGGGACCTGAATCACTCCACCGTCGGGATAGCCCGGGTAACGAAGCACTCTCGTGAATTTCACGAAATCTTCCTTCTTCGGCTCCAGTTCTTTCAATCGGTTGGCGGCGTCCTTCACATACGCCTCGCTCGTAATCGCGAGGAGCTTCTCGTTCCCGGCGCGGCCATAAAACTCTTCGATATCCTTCATCCGGAGAACACTCGTCACTTGCGGCGCTTGATTCGGCGCGGATTCAGGACGCCCCCCCGCTTTCGGGGTCTGACGCCCGTCAAAAACGACCGGGCGGCGAAGTGCGCCGTTCGCGAGTGCTTTTTCAGGCGTAATCTCGATCTGGCTTAAGGTCGCCGTATTCTTCAGAACCTGCGCGCGCATCTTCGACAAGCGCGCGAGCTCCGTGACTTCAAAGCGCGAGTAGCAAGCACCGGCGTCCTCACCCACCATGCAGAACTCACCCAGCGCCTTGGCGCGCGCGTCGTCGTCCGCCATCGCTTTCAAGCCAGCTAGGCGTCGGGTCGCGTAACGCGCCGTAAGCGAAATATTTTCCGTCGCGCGGTCGTAGTTACAGCTGAGGCCACAGTCCTGGAGAGGATCCAGACCCTCTTGCTGGCGCTTCTGCAGCAAGGCTGGATCCGAGCTATCCCAGCCCTGACGAAGATCTTCCGTGTTCACGATCGGCTGGCCATTCGCCAATGCGTTGAAGGGAACACTGAGAATCGCGAGAGAAAGTAGGACGAGGGAGAACACAGCCGCGCTCCAAGAAAACACTCGTTCTGTTTTGGTATCGTCGATCATGCCCAGCCCTCCTCTCTCCCCCCATAAGAAAGCAAGGCTTGGGCCGTCGGACTCGTCGCAACTTCTTGAAATAAAGCGGGAATTTCCTAGGTCAGCGGCGACACACCTCGCCCGAAGCGTCGATCTTTTGAACAGCATCTCAAGAATCAGACACTCGCTACGCCAGACGCAAAAACACCGAAGGCCCGTTCGAGAGCGCCCTTGCGGGAATACTCGAACGAGCCTTCGGCTCTAACACGGACTGACACGTCCGAAATCGATGATCTAAAAACCGAGAATCAGCTCGAAGAGCCGCCCGACTTGCCGCCACCGCCGGCCGGAGGAGCTTTGCGGGCTCCGCCTTTCGCGCCTTTGGCTGCTTTAGGAGCGCCGCCACCGGCGACTTTGGATTTGCCGCCTGGACCGCCGAACATTTTACGGAAGCGAGAGAACGGATCCGCATTCACGGGAGCCGCGTCTTTCTTCTCGCCAGCCGCTTCGGCTTTCGGTGCTTTTACTTTCTTTTTACGATCAATCGGCGCGTGATCCACGAGCTCGATGACGGCCATCTCGGCCGCGTCGCCCCAACGGCGATCCGCAAGCTTCAGCACGCGGGTGTAGCCACCTGGGCGCTTCGAGTAACGCTCGGCGAGCTCTTTGAAGAGCTTCGACACGACCGTGTTGTCGCGGGTGCGATCGAATGCCAACCGGCGAGAAGCCGGAGATCCGCTCTTACCGAGCGTGATCAGGCGATCCACCACACGGCGAATTTCTTTCGCCTTCTGAACGGTGGTCACGACTTGTTCTTGCAGGATCACCGAGTTCGCCATGTTCTTGAACATCGCTTTGCGGTGGGGCGTATTCCGCCCAAACTTCCGGCCATCAACCTGGTGTCTCATACTTCCTTAGTCCTTCTTCAACCGGACCGGGCTCAATCCCGATCCCTTCGCAATCCAAATTCTCGATCGGCTGACCGGGGGAAAGGCGCCCTCGCCTCTCCCCCGGCGCCTCATTACTTAATCTTCGAGGTCGTCGTCCCCGAAGTCCTCGTCCAGATCCTTCGAGGCAGCCAGGCGGCTTTCGTCCACGTCAGAATCCGCAGGCTTCGACGGCAGGGAAGGCGCGACGAATCCGTCGAGCTTCATGCCGAGGCTGAGGCCCATCTCGGAGAGGATGTCTTTGATTTCGTTCAGCGACTTGCGGCCGAAGTTTTTGGTCTTCAGCATCTCGGCTTCGGTCTTTTGAACGAGTTCGTAGATGTACTTGATGTTCGCGTTCTGGAGGCAGTTCGCCGAACGGACAGAGAGCTCGAGCTCTTCCACCGAGCGATAGAGGTTCGGGTTGAACGCCGAGCCTTTTTCCTCGATCGAAGCGGCAACCGGTTCTGGCTCCTCTTCGAAGTTGAGGAACACGGAGAGCTGGTCCTTCATGATCTTCGAGCCCAAGCTGACCGCGTCTTCCGGATGAACCGCGCCATCCGTCCAGACTTCGAGGGTGAGCTTGTCGTAGTCGGTACGCTGACCGACCCGGCTTTGCGTGACGGTGTAGTTCACGCGGCGCACGGGCGAGAAGAAGCTGTCGACTGCAATCCAGCCAACGGGCATGTCTTCCGCTTTGTTGTTCTCGGCAGCGACGTAGCCACGGCCACGTGCCACTTTGATCTCGGCCTTGAGCTTGCCGCCCTTGCCGATCGTCGCGACGATTTGATCCGGGTTCAGAACCTGAACCTGGTCGCTCGTCACGATGTCCGAAGCACGGACTTCGCAAGGACCGGTCTTATCGATCGTCACGATCGTGCTCTCAGCGTGCAACTTGAAGCGCACTTCTTTGAGGTTGAGGATGATCTCAGCGACGTCTTCCGTCACTTCCGGGACCGGGGTGAACTCGTGCAGAACGCCTTCGATCTTCACGGCGGTGACCGCCGCGCCTTGCAGCGACGACAGGATCACGCGACGAAGGGAGTTGCCGAGCGTCAGGCCATAGCCCCGCTCAAGCGGCTTCGCGACGAACTTCCCGTAGGTGTTCGTGAGCGATTCCTTGTCGACGTCCAAAGCTTTCGGCTTGATCAGATCACGCCAATTTTTTTCCAAAAGACCCATCTTCATCTTCCTCTCTTGTTCTCTCCTCGCCTCTCATCCTGAGACGGCCATGCGGAAAGAAACAAACCCGGCGAATCCTCGAACTCTCCGCGACCATCGCGGCGTCTCCGGATTTGCCGTGCGGTGGATCCCATCCTCGGGATCCACCACCGGAATCGCCCCCGAAGGGAGCGAAATTATTTCGAGTACAATTCCACGACCATGC